>CAZOTO010000071.1:0-15703 GCA_964582775.1 uncultured Myxococcales bacterium | reverse complement strand
ACACGGCGGAGCTGACCGGTGGAGAGCTCCTGCAGAAGCTCGGGCTCGAGCCCATCCGTCGTCGGGTTGCGCGGCTTGTAGAGCGCCTTTGCGCCCGGATACGACTGCGCCAGCGCCGGCAGGACCACATCGGGAACCTTGTCGTACGAGCCCATCAGCCCGACGCCGCTGCTCAATTGCAGCGATCCGTCGACGCCGCGATGGATCTCCTGCAGGCCGTCGAGCGACCAGCCTCGACCGAAGACGCTGTCGATCTTGTTGTCGAGAAGCAGCGCGCCCGTCTCCTGGCTCGTCTTGCCCAGGAGCTTGGCGTTGATGACATAGCTGTAGTAGCCGCTCGGCAGCGACGAGAGGTCGGCCTGCAGGCCCACGGTGATGTGGGTCGCTCCGTGGGGGATGCGCCAGTAGTGCACCGGCGTCTCGTGGCTGCCGTTCACCCCGGAGAACGTGATGGACGCCTCGAGCACCGCATGCCCGCTGTCGCTCAGCGCACCCGCGGGCGCGTTCGTCACATAGGAGGAGAGCGCCGTGCTGTCGATCGGGAAGCTGAACGTCACGATCGGCATCACGTCGGCCGACGTCGAGTTGTAGGTGAGCTCGAGCTGCTGCGTCTGCCCTAGCGACTCGTACGGCGCGAGCTGGTGCGTTTCGACCACGGCACCGGTGTCGAGCTGCACCGTCGAGTTGAAGGCACCGGGCGGGCAGTCCTGCGTCTGCGCGGCGTCGTCGAGCAGATCCTTGATGCCGAGATCGTCGCGCACGCTCGGCCCCGCGCCGCGCGCCAGGCCATCGCGGTTCCACACCACCGGTGCAGGCGCGACCGTCGTCGGATGCGCCGAGAAGCCGCGCGGCGATCCGCCGCTGCCGATCGGCGCGTTCGGCGACCGCACCAGGCCCGGGGGAACACCGGGCAAGCCCGTGGCCGGATCGAGGTACGGCGCACCGGGTACGCCGATCACGGTCGCCACGCCGTCGACAACCACCGTTCTCTCCAGGCGCTCGACCCACTGCCCCCGGCTGTCGCGCATCCACGGCAGCGGGTTCCCGCCCGCATCGACGTAGCGCCCCTCGGCGTTCATCTTGTAGGGCACCGCGAAGACCCAGCGGTTGAGGCTCGCGTTCCCGGCGATGATCCGGTAGTCGCTGCGGATGTCGATGCCGCCGTTCAGGAACTGCAAGTTCTCCGCCATCGGCAGCTCGCCGTTGAGATACAGGCGGTCGATGGGAACCTCTTTGAGTTTGTCCGAGCCCATGCTCGCTTCGACCTGCGCCACGAGCTGGACCACGTTCCAGACGAAAACCGCCCCGGATTCACCGGCCCCCGCCGAAACGCCGCGGTACGACGCGTACAGGTAGTTGTGCCCGCTCGCGAACACGAGGTTGTCGATCACGCCGATGGGGATCGGCGTGGTCGCGGCGACGAGCTCGGTGCCGCGCACGATGCCGATGTTGCTGCCCGCGGGCGGGCGGCCCCCACTCGCGTCGGGATCCGAGGACGCGACTCCCTGCTGGAAGCGGTTGTACGCGCCAACGAAGATGTACTCGGGGTGCTCGCCGATCGACGCCTTCAGCGCGTTCGCGGGCAGCACGAGGGCGGAGATGGCGTTGTTCACGTCGAACGAATCCACCGCCGAGCCGAGCGTGAGCCCCGGCCGAGGATCGCTCCCGGTCCTGTTCCCATAGAACAACGAGGTTCCGTAGAACTCCTGCGTCGCCGCGAAGGTGAGCGGATCGTCGCTCGTCACCCGCAGCGCGCCGAGCCCTTCGACGTCCCGGTAGCGGTTCGTGAACACGATGCGGTGCGGATCGCCGGTGCTCTGGAGCGCGTACGTCTCCTCGCCGGTGTCGATCGCCGCGATCTGCTCCCAGTAGCGGCGCGGATTGCTCGCCGGCGCACCGGGCACCGGCACCGGAACGTCCGCCGGATCGATGTTCACCACGGCGATGCGGCTCGTGTCGCGCAGCTTCGGCTTGAACCTTGTCGGATCCGTCGGGTCCTGCAGCGGAACCGAACCGCTGCGATTGGGCGCCGCGGCGTATAGGCGCCGCCCGTCGTCCGACACGAGGACGTGCCGAAGTCCCACGCCTGCGGCGTCGACCTCGATCGTGCGCACGAGCTTGTGGAAGGTGCTCGAGTTCGGATCGATGTCGATCACGTAGATGCGGCCCTTGAAGGCGAGCGGGTTCGCCGGCGAGGCGTAGCTCTTCTCGTCGCTCACGTAGGCGTAGCGGCCGCTCTTGTCGATGGCGATCCAGAACGGCGCCGCGCCGGCCGGCAATGCGATCTGGTCCAGCGCCGGTGTACCGAGATTCGCATCCACCTGCTGCATCGCGACCAGATCGACGATCGCCACGGACGATTGGCCGGACAGCGTGACATAGGCGCGTGTATGGTCGGGAGTGAGCGCCGTTCCGCGCGGACTCCCGAAGGGCGCGCCCGTCGCCGGATCCTGGCCGATGGGGATGCGCGCGACCAGGTTGAGCGTCGAGGCGGGATTGGCGGCAAACGGGTCGCCCTGCGTGAAGACCCCGAGCTGCGCCTGCGGATAGCCGTTCACCGAGCCGTACATCCCCGCCACGACGTAGTTGCCGAGGGCCGGCACGCTCAGGCGGTTGCTGAAGTACGGCGTCTCGCGGGTGAGCGCCACGTTTCCCGTCAGCAGATCGATGTCTACGGTCGTGTCGACGCGCACGAAGCGCACCGTCGCGATGCCCGCGATCACCTGCGACGGGACCTCGATCATGACCTCCTGTCGGCCGTCGGCGAGCGTGGTCACCGAGCCCACGACGGCGGCCTCGACCTCGCGCCCGTTCTGGGTCCAGATCGCCTTGTAGACGGAGCTCGCCGCGGTGCCCGCCGCGGCCTCGATGTTCCGTCCCGTGAGCACCACGACGGGGCTCATCGTGTCGGCCGCGTACGGCGGGGGGAGCTGCCGGAACTCGAAGCGCGCCGACTCGATCACCGGGGCCTTCGGCTCGAGCGATGCCGGGCGCTCGATGTCGACGTCGATCGTGTTCACGCGGTTGGGGTCGAGCTGCACTCCCACCGTCGTGACGACCGGCAGCCCGTCCTTCGGAATCGCCACGAAGGAGATCCGGCTCACGTCGATCGTGACCGCCATGAACGGCGCGACCGTCGCCATCACACCGGGCAGGCTCATCGACGACGGGAAGATCCCGATCGGGAACTTCACCGTGATGCGTCCACCGTGGACCTTCACCATGTCGTCCGGTGGATCCAACAAGAAGTAGACGCCGGAGGGCTCCACTCCGGGATACGGCGGCGAGCTGGTGCGCGCGACGTGATCCTCGCCGACCACCGCGACCTCGTCCTGCCACCAGATCGGCGAGACGTTGCCCTGCTCGTCGGGGATCGTGCCCAGGCGCATCAGGTACAGCTCCTTGCCGACCGCCACGCTCTCGGGCACGGGAATCGCGAGCTGCGCCGGCGTGGTGAGCGGCCTTCCGCCGAAGTCGAGCTCGTACCCGGCGAGGAATCCCCAGCGCGGCGGCACGGGCAAGGAGACCTCGTCCTGCGCCACCGGCCGCAGGCTCACCGTCTGCGTGCCGTCGAGCGAGCCCGGCGCGATCGCCACGATCGCCCCGTCGCTCGCGCGGATCGCACCGCCGTCGGCGCCGAGCACGGCCTGCTCGTCCTGCGGCACCTGCACGCGGATCGGCACCACGAACTCCGCACCGCGATGGACGATGGTCACATCCGCCTGTCCCGTGACGCTTCCCGTGACCCGTCCGTCGGCATCGACGCTGACGACCTGCGAATTGCCCGCGAAGTACGCAGTACCCTGCGCGGCGGTGCCCACGAGATCGCCGTCGGTAATCTGTACGCGCAGGCTCTTGCTGCCGCCGGGCACCAGCGTGAGCGCCTCGGGGTAGATGTCCAGGCCGGAGAAGAGCTGCGTCTCGACGAAGCGGTTCGGCGAGCCGACGACGGCCGCGGTGACGCCGGTGATGTCGCCGCGCTGCGCGAGCAGTGCCGCGAATCCCTCGCTCCGACCGACGAGCGCGCGGTTCTGCACGACGGAGACCACATCCGGTGCGGTCGACGCGTAGCTCACGTAGGACACGGGCAGCTCGACGCCGAGCTGGTCCGCGAAGTCGCCGATCGCCTGTGGCCGCCAGGCGTTGCCCAGCCGGACCTCCGGCCGCCGCCGCGCGAAGTCGATGCGCAGCAGCGGCGCGTCGCTCACCTGCACATCGATCGTGGCGGGCGCGGACGACGACCAGCCGTCGTCGGCCACGATCGTGAAGCTCGCAGCGCCGGAGAAGCCCGCGGACGGCGTGAACAGCACGCGGGTTCCATCACCGGAGAGTGTCGCGCTGCCGCCGCTCGTCGACACGATGCGGAAGCCCGTGGGGTCACCCTCGGGATCGTAAAGGAAGGAGGCGACGGGAATCGACGTCTCGAGCTCGACATGCGTGAAGCCCGAGCCGGGCGTGATCACCGGCGCCACGTTGGGCGAGAAGCCCAGATTCGCGAACAGGATCTGGATGTCGCTCGCGTCGATGCGGCCATCGCGGTTCGGATCCGCCGCGACGACGTAGCCCGCATCGCCCACGACGTGGCCTCGCGCGGCCGTCATCGCCGCGGCGTCGGTGCCATCCACGTGGGAGTCGCCGTTCACGTCCCCGGCGGCGAACAGGCGAAGCGCATAGTCGCCGCTGCCGGCGCCCGCGATGCGCAGCGTCTGCAGGCCTTCGCGCTCGATGCGGTAGAGCGCGAAGGCGCGAGCGCCATTCGCCCCCGACGCGATGGCGGAGAGCCCCTCGACCTGCGGCACCGACGGCGCGAGCGTCGAGCCCGCGGTCGCCTCGATCTCGATGCCGAGGAGGAACGCACCTCCGGCCGGCAGGCTCACCTCGCTCGGGCGCACGGCGAAGCTGTAGAGCTGCTCGCCGCCCGCGTAGGTCCCGTTCGTCTCCTGCGCCAGATACTGGAGCGCCGCGCCGAGCTCGATCGTCGGGCGCGCGGAGACGTCGTCGCCGTAGGAGATGGCCTCGCCGCCCGCGGGCCGGCTCACGAGCGTGAGTCGATGCGTCGCCGGCTCGGCGTAGCCATAGCGCTCGGAGCTGGCGGCCACGAGGTCTCGCGCACCCACCAGGTTTCCGAACGCATCGTACGTGTAGTCGAAGCTCCGGCCGTCCGTGCTGGTGACGCGCACGAGACGGCCCGCGGCGTCGCTCGTGAACTCGATGGCCTCGTTGTCGGGACCGACGATGCCGCTGTCGCTCACGGCGAGGCGCACGCCGTCGGCATAGACGATCGCGGTGAGGCCCTCGTCCGCGTGGATCTCGTAGCGCGTCCCATCGACACCGATCAGCGTGTACTGCGCACGAGTCCCGGCGAGCGCGGCCGGGTGGTACGGCGAGCCGTCCTCCAGCGCATAGAAGCGACCCGCCGCGCGCTGCAGCGGAAGCGACGCCGACTCGAGCTGCCAAGCGCTCCCCGTCTCGGCGACCCATTCCGGCAGGAAGTAGCGGTAGCCCGGGCCGCTCACCTCGCGTGGCGCGAACGTGAACGCGGCGCGTCCACCGTCCGGTGTATCGATCCACGCACGCGATCCCGCGACGAGCGGAGCGTAGTGGCCGCGCGCCTCGGCGCCGGTGAGCTCGACGTCCGTCTCGACGCGCAGATCGCCGAAGGCAAGGCGCCAGCCTTGGCCGAAGCGTCCCTGCTGCTGCGCGGAGAAGGAGTCGTAGATTCTGCGGAAGTCGAGCGTCTTCCCGGCGATCCGTGCCTGGAAGTCGACTGCGTCGCGCAGGTAGCGGCCCGCGTTCTGCGTCGCCGCCAGCTCGACGAACGTCGTGGTCTCGGCGCGGCGGCCCGCGACATCCATCGCCGACAGGCGCAGCGTGTAGAAGCCCCGCTCGAAGCGCCGGGCATCGAGCTCGGTGAGCACGCCATCGAGCGGTGTCGTGCCGCTCGCGAGCCGCGCGAACTCGTCGCTTCCGTAGCGGGCGATCTCCAGGGTCCACGACTCAAGATTGCCGTCGGCGACCACGCCGCGGATCGCCCCCGCGGCGGTGAGGCGCGTTCCGCCGAGCGTCGGGTCCAGGGTAACCACCGGAGCCGAGGTATCCAGCGGATCGCGCACGCGCAGGATCTGCGTGACGGTCGTGGTGTAGCCATCGAGGTCGGTCGCCGTCGCCGTGAGCTCGTACAGCCCGCTCGCCGGAGCGGTGAAGGTCCCGCGTCCGCGCACATCGAGCGCGATCGGTGCTCCGTTCACCGCGAGCGTGCGGCCCGCGACTGCGGAGAAGGCGTCGGCGAGCACGGTGATCACGACCGGCTGGCCGGGCACCGCGGGGAAGCTCGGCGTGAGGGACAGTCCGAGCGTCGGCCCCTGCGGAACGGGGGTCGCGCGCAGCACGAGCCCGCGCTCGACGGTGGTCTTGCCGTCGGTGAGCGAGACGATGACCAGGTGATCGCCGATCTGGCCCGGACCCGGCGTCCACACGAGTTCGCCAGTCGCCGCGGCGAGCGCGGCCCCCTCGGGCAGATCGCGGGCACCGAACTGGATCGTCTCGCCGAGGTCCGGGTCGCTTCCGACGATCGAGAAGCGCAGCGTCTCGCCGAGCGCGACCTGATGATGCGTGAAGGCGAGCACCGGCGATCGATTCACGTCCGCGACGGAGAGCGTCACCTCGACCGTGTCGCGAGCTCCGGCCGGATCGATCGCAGCGAAGCCGACCGTGTACGTGCCCGCCTGCTCGTGGTCCGGAATCCACTCGAAGCGGCCGTTCGACGGGTCGAAGCTCGCGCCGCGCGGCAGCGCGCCTACGGGCGCGTACACGAGCGCCTCGCCGTCGGGGTCGGTCGCGACCAGGTCGAACCGCAGCAGCGAAGCTTCCTGCACACCGAGCGGTGGCATGCGCACGAGCGCGGGCGCCTGGTTCGTCGGCGTCACGGTGATGCGGATCCGCTCGGTGCTCGAATCCGCACCGTCGCTCGCGCCGAGGACGACATCGGTGTAGACCCCCGCCGCGAACAGGTTCGGCCGCCAGCGCAGGCGCCCCGTCGCCGCATCGAACACCGCCCCCGGCGGCAGATGACTCGCCGCGTAGGTGAGCGGATCGCCGTCGGAGTCGATCCCCACGAGCTGCACGTCGAGCAGCTCGCCCTCTGCCACCGTGAGGTCGCCGACCGGAAGCAGCAGCGGAGCCGCGTTCGTCGCGCGGACACGGATCGAGATCGACTGCGAGTTGGTGTTGCCGAGCGAGTCGGTGACCGTGAAGGTGAGCGGCCAGGAGCCGGTCTGCGCGGCATCGGCAGTCCAGCGCAGGATCGCGGTCCCGTACTGCGCGCCGGGCTCGAGCGTCGCGCCCGGAGGCAACGCATCGGCGCCGAACGTGAGGGCATCCTGGTCGAGGTCGGTCGCACGAACGACGAGCTCGAACGGCTGTCCGATCCGCGCGACCTTGTCGCCGATCGGCGCGAGCAGCGGAGGCTCGCTGTCGGAGACGGCCTGCACCACGAACGCGCGGCTGCCGCCGAGCACCGCGGCCGCACCGCCTCCATCGCCATCGTCGCGCGCCGTGAGCGTGACGACGTAGTCGCCTCGGTCGCGAACGAGCGGCGCGACGCGCAAGATCCCCGTGCCGTTCCCGGTCGAGACGAAGTCGAAGAGCGGGGGGCGCCCGTCTTCGCGAAGCGGCAGGCCATCGAAGGCCACGTCCTGCAGGATTCCGCGCAGCGTGACGTCGAACGCGAGCGCGAGCGGATTGCCGTCGGGATCGGTGACGGCGATCGGGATCTCGAGCACCTCGTCGCGCGCCACGGTGAAGCTGTCGAGCTCGGGCATCTGCGGCGCGCGGTTCGCGTTGCGTACGACGATCGGCACGGTGGCGAGCGTCGACAGCGGAGCGCCGCCGCCGTCTCCATCGTCCGTCGCGATCACCTGCACGTGGTAGATGCCGGCCTGCTCGAAGCCGGGCGTCCACACGAGCATCGCGGTCACCGGATCGAAGGTCGCACCGTCGGGCAGGTTGGGCACCGAGTACGTCACGCTCGGCAGCTCGCCCTCCGGCTCCGACAGCGTGCCGTCGGCGAGGCGCACTTGCGGCACGTACAGCGGGTTGTCCGGATCGAAGGCGAACAGCCGCAGCGTGAGCGCCTCTCCCTCGAGCACGGAGATGCCCGAGAATTCGTCGAACACCGGCGCTGCATTCACGTTCTGCACCGTGACGCGCACGCGGCGCTCGCTGCTCGACTTCCCGTCGGTCGCCGTGAAGACCAGCTCGACCTCGCCCGCCCAGTCGAAGGGCGGGGTCCACTCGAAGACGCCCGTCTGTGGATGGATCGCGCCGCCCGGAACCGGCGTCTCGAGCCGGTAGGTGATCGCGTCCCCCTCGGCATCGTCGGCTTCGAGCGTAAAGCGCAACGTGTCGCCCTGGCGCACGACCCGATCGGGAATGCCGAGGATCGAAGGTGCCGCGTTCACGGGCTCGACGATGAACGTGACGGCCGCGCTCACCGTGTTCGTTCCGTCGGTGGCCCAGAAGCGCACGTCGCGATACTCGCCCGCCTGTGCGGATCCAGGGGTCCACTCGAGGAGCCCGCTCTCGCTGTCGAAGTGCGCCCCGGCGGGCAGATCCGTCACGTAGTACGAGAGCCGATGCCCATCCGGATCGCTCGCGACCACCGGCAGCGAGTACGGCTGCCCCTCGAACAGCCGCACCGTCGGCGGGAGGACGAGCTCCGGAGCCCGGTTGCCTCCCGCGACCTCGATCACGAACGCCTGCGTCGCATAGCCTCCGCGCGAGTCGTAGACGCGCAGCACGATCGGCGTACGCGCCGCATCCGCCGACGTCGGCAGCCAGCGCAGTCGTCCAGTATCGGAGTCGAGCGTCATGCCCTGCGGGCCCTGCAGGAGCAGGAACGCCAGCGCGAGCCCGTCCGGATCCTCGGCGACGGCGTCGTAGACGTACTCCTCGCCCGCGGTCGCCTGCACGACGGGCTGCGATGTGAACTGCGGTAGGTCGTTCGGATACGGCAGCGCGTAGACGCCACTGCCCATGTCGATGTGCTGGCGATAGGGGTTCGTGAGCGTCACCGTGCGCACGAGCGTCGACTGGCCCGGAGCGAGCACGCCGTTCGCAAGGCCCGCGCCGATGTCGAGCATCCACAGGCCGTCCTCGCGCAGCGGCGCCCCGATGGCGGTTCCCTGGAAGTAGCGCGAGGGATCGAGCGCGAGCATCAGCGGCACGCGCAGGTCGTAGTCGGTGACGTTGGTGACCCGCACGTCGAACGACACCGTCGCGTCGTTGCGGTCCGAGCGCGTGGCCACGAACTCGATATCCACCAGCGCCGAGAAGTCCTGCACCGCGGTGAACTCGACGACGTGCTCGCCTGCGAGCTCGAGACCCGCCGTCGAGCGGATGTGCGGGCTCACCGTGAGCGTGTAGACATCCGCCTCCGGCGATTCGATGCCGAGCGTTGCGGTTCGCGTCGCTTCGTCGTACTCCACCGAGGTGAAGCGAACGAGATTACCGCTGCTGTCGACCAGCCTGTAGTTGTCCGGATTGCGCACCGAGTCCGCATCCGCGGCCCCACCGCGGCGCATGTCCTGATCGAAGGTGATGCGGATGGCACTCAAGGGCAGTGCGACTAGGCTCTGCGGCACGGGGTCGGTCGCAATGACGCTCGGTGCCACGAGCGGTGCGATCACGTCGACCTGCTCGCTGCTCGCAACGAGCAGCCGGCCATCGCTCGTCGCGAGGAGCTGCTCCGCACCGGGGCCGCTTCGGCCGAGCTCGACCACGCGAAGCGTCGCGCGGTCGATCATGTAGAGGCTGGCTCCGCCGGTGGATCCCGAGGGAACCCGGCTCGACACGAACAGGAGCCCCTCGAGCTGCGTGCCCTCGCGGCCGAAGGCGAGCGAGTCGAGTTCGGCGCCGAGCCTCACCTGCACCTGCGCGCGTCCACGCGAATCGAAGCGCAGCACGTCTCCGCGACCGGGCCACGACGTACCCCACAGCGAGCCATCGGGAGCGATCGCCAGGTCGTCCACGCGCACGCTGCTCCAGTGGGAGAAGGTGCGGGTGCGCGGATCGAAGCGCTCGATCCCCTCGCCCGAGGACACGAAGAACACACCGGACGCGGCGTCGAAGGCGAGCGACTGCGTGAGCCCATCCCCGTAGCGGTTCAGCACCGCAAGCGTCGCGGGATCGAGCTCGAGCAGCTCGCCCCCGCCGGTCATCGCCCACAGGCCGCCGGCGTCGTCCCACGCCATGTCGAACACGGGCGCATCGAGGGTCGTGACCGGTAGCAGTACACGGCCACCGTCGGGATCGAAGACGTAGAGCGAGCCCCGCGTGGCCCCGCCGCTCACCAGGAAGCTGCCGTCGGGCCGGTCTAGGATCGCGAGCGGTCCGATCGCGGAGAAGCTCTGGGCGACGCCGGTGCCGAACTCCTCGCCGACGAACGGCGCGAGGATCGTCTCGTACTGGGACGGCCGGTCCGGCACGTTGGCGGGGACACCGGCCTCGGCCGCGGTGAACAGCGGATTCGTGGACATCGCGGTGCCCGGCGCCGGCGGAACACCGACGTCCTGCGTCGTACGCCCGACGTCCGGGGTACCGCCGAGATCGATCTGCGTGCCGTCGCTCGGCAGCGAGCTCACCGGCGGCTGCTCGCGATTGCCGGCGTTGTCCACGGACACCGCGAGGAACGTGTAGGTGTGCCCCGCCTCGCCCTCGAACACCGCCTGCGTCTCCTGGGTGCGTTCGAGGAAGACGCTCCAATCGCCGCCGTCCTCGCGGACGTACACCGTCGTGTGGCGCACGCCGGATCCGCCCGGCTCCTCGCTCGCGGTCCAGCGCAGCAGGTAGTCGCTGCCTCCGGGCGCGAGCGGCGAGACCTCGAGCTCCGTCACCGGCGCGCTTGCGTCGATCGTGCTCGTGACGACGTTCGTGTCGACCGGAGCTTGGTTGTCGAGCAGCACGCGCGCGAACGCCGAGATCTGCGCCCCCGTGGCGACGCCGCCGGCCGCCTCGACCGTGTAGCTCACGAAGCCGGCGCCGCGTCCCTGTGTGTTGTCGGGGGCCAGCAGGCCACGGGTCGCGTCCTGCAGCACCTCGCCGGTCTCGGGATCGATCGCCTGCAGCACCCAGCTCGCCGTGCGGCTGCCGTAGTCGACACCGGCGCTCACGCGCAGGATGAATTCGTTTGAGTTGCGCAGGTCGAAGTCGCCCTGGAACGATGCCCGTTCGTCCGGAACGTTGATCTTGATGCCGCCGATCTCGATGTCGCCGAGGCGGAACGAGCGCACGGACAGATCGTCGTCGAGCACGCTCACGATGCGCACTTCGTTGGCGGTCGTGGTGGACTCGGCGGGATTTCGGAAGCGGACCGTATAGGGAAGCGCGGTCGCGACGGGAACGAACTGGCTCTCTCCGTAGCCGATCGGACCGCCCATCGTCGCCGAGCCCTGGCTGTTCGCCACCTGATCGAACAGGCTCTGCAGCTGCAGCGCGGTGAGCGTGTTGCTCGATGCCACCGACGAGAAGCCTGGATCTATGCTGAAGCCGCTGCCCGCGCCCATGCCGGGCGAGAACACGTTCACCGCCTGGAAGTACGTCGGGTGCGACAGCCCCAGATCGAAGTCCGCGAGCTGCGCGGGCGCCGGCACCGGGATCGCGTACTCGCCGCACTCCTGGCTCTCGCGGTAGTCGTAGCCGATGAGCGGCGCCCTCTCGTTCGGCGTGTCGCCGTACCAGCGGTGCACCTGCTCGAAGAACGCGACGAGGCTCGACGGGCTCGTGACCTCCGCTCCTGCAGGGCCGATCAGCACGCCGCTCGCGAGCACGGACATCACGCTCGCGACCTTCGGATCGAGCCGGATCGGCGGCGCCTCGTCCTCGGGGCGCAGCAGCTCGCCCCCCTCGAGCGCGCCGAGATAGGAGCGGATCCACGCCTCCTCGTCCGCCGCCAGGTTCACCAGCGTCGCGTTCGCATCCGGGTCGGCGAGCACGGCCGCGCGCAGGCGCTGCGCCTCGCTCGTCTGGCGCGCCACGAACTCCTCGCGCGTCATCGGCGTCGCCGACGCCGTCACGTTGAACAGGAACGGCATGAACAGCGGCACGCACCGGTCGTTGAGCTTCACGGTCGGATCCGTGAAGTAGCGCGCGAGATCCGCACCCAGCGCGCTCACGCCAGCATCCAGCACCCCTGCTTTCGCCAGGTCGGGCCGTGCATCGTAGAGCGCATTGCGGTAGGCCTCGAAGTCGCGATCGTAGAGTGCCTTGAGGCCCGGATACGTCGTCACGCTGAAGCTCATGCCGACGTAGCCACCCGCCGTCACGTCGAGCGCGTAGCCGGGTGCCAGCATGAACCCGCCCTGGTTCACCTCGCTGTCGAGGCTCACCCACGGCACGTCCGTGCGCACGCCGTCGGGTGCACCGCGCACGTTGCTGTTGAACGTCACGAACGGCAGGCCGAATACCTTGGCGTTGTCACCGAGCTCCGGTGCGCCGAAGGTGAAGTACACGTAGGGCGTGTCGACGTTGGTGAGGCTCTGCAGCGAGACGCTGTACAGGCCCGTCTGTCCCGAGGGCACCACGCGCGGACCGCCGAGACCGATCGTCACGTCGATCGGCAGGGCCGTCTCGACCAGGTACCGGTACGGAAGGCTCGCCACCGCGCCGCCGGGGTTGATCACCGCGACGTCATAGAGCCCGTGAGGAACGTTGCGCAGGTCGAAGACCGCGACGATCTTCGTGGCATCGATCACCTCGTACCGGACCGGCTCGATTTCGGCGATGCCGGGGCGCACGAGCTTCGCCACCGCCTCGCCGTGGAAGCGCGCACCCGTGATGGTCGCCGTCACCCACCGGCTGTCGCCGCCCTGATCCACCGAGACGTCGATGACGCTGAAGGGAAGCGATTCGGCCCGGATCGTGACCGGCGTGTGGGCCGCACCGGAGCGGCCCTGCACGAGCACGTAGTACACACCGGCCTCGGTGCTCGGGATCATCGTCCACGGATCGGCGGAGAGAACGCCGCGCGCACCGAAGTCGTAGCTCGATCCGTTCGCGACGTCGGCGTAGCGGACATAGAGCTCGTTCGCGGAGAGATCGTCGATCGAGTCGACGCTCACGCGCACGGTCTCGCCGTCCCCGACGACGATCTTGTACAGGCGCTGATCGCCGGGCGACAGCGTCGTCTGCAGCGGCGCCCCGAGCTGCAGCTCCGGCACGGTCACTTGGAGGACCTCGGCGCTCACGCCGACGTTGTTGCGCTCGTCGACACCCTCGTGCACCTGGTTCAGGATGTCCGCGCGCACGAGGATCCGATACTGGCCCTCGCGCACCGGCGGCAGCGCCGCGACGAGCTGCGACTGGTAGCTCTCGCCGACCGGCAGGTCGCCGCGGTGGGCGACCCTGCCGATGAGCACGTCGTCGAGGCCCCACTCGCCGTCCGCGGACAGGTACACGGAGTCGGTCCACGACCCGATCGCGGTGGCTCCGCTCTCGTTCGTGACGGTGAACTCGATGTCGATCTCCGTCCCCGTCGTCCCGGCATTCGGCGCCACGATGCTGGCAACGACGAGATCGGCCGGGGGCGGCAGCTCGATCAGCACCGGGAGCACCGACGGCGACCAGTTGTCGTTCTCGCTTCCCGCCTCGAAGACCTTGCCGCGCGGCTCCCACGAGCTCGCCGGATCCGTCTGCACGAAGACATAGTACGAGCCGAAGAGCTCCGCGGGGAGTGGAACCGACGTCTCGACGGTGTAGCTCCCGCCGTTCGCAGCGACGGCACCGCGATGCACGACGTCGCCGACGTAGCGATCCGCCACCGGATCGAAGAGCGAGTCTGCGGACAGGAAGATACGATCCCTCCAAACCGCTTCGGGTGGGGTTTCGTCCCCGCCCAGATTGGTGACCGTGTAGGAGAGCGCAAGGGTCTGACCACGGAAGACGCGCTCCGGCACGGCGATCGACGTCACCTGCAGGTTGGCCGCCGGCGCCAGCGTGATCTCGATCGGCCGCACGACGACGTTGTCGCCCTCGTCGCGGAACTCCGGAACGGCGTCGGAGCGCTCTGTGAGCCTGCTATAGTCGATCATCGCGCCGCCGCCCGGCAGGATGCCGCTCACGTTCGAGTCCGTGAAGGCAATCAGATAGAAGGCGCCCTGCGCATCGCCGGGGATCTCGAAGGTCGCGGATACGTCGTAGCTCGCACCCGCAGGCAGCCGCCAGCGCCGCTCGAAGCTCGACACCTGCAGGTCGCCGCGGTCCAACGATGGATCGCGCGACAGGTACAGGCGGTCGGCCCAGTTCCACTCGCGCGTCTCGCGGGTTCCCTCGTTGGTGACCGTGAAATCGACCGTGATCGTCTGCCCCGAGAGCAGCGGCCCATCCGGAAGCTCGAGCGACGTGATGCGGAGATCCGGCTCGCGATAGGTCACGTCGATCTCGCCGCGACCCATGTTGTTGCTCCCAAGCGAACCCTCGTACACCGTTGCCGCGTAGCGGTCGCGTGTGTAGCTGTTGTCGCCGGACTCGGGCTCGGAATTGTTGAAGCCCCACATGTCGTAGTCGGCAAACACGTAGACGTAATAGGGCCCGTCGAAGCCCGCGGGGATCGTGACGTCTGCGACCGTCGTATACGTCTCTCCAGGGCCGAGACCGGTTCCCGCGGGATGCACGACGGTGCCAATCTGTCGACTCCGGCCTCCGAACACTGGATCTGGAGAGATCCAGATCATATCCGTCCAGCGGCGGGTGCCGCCCCACACCGCTTCGCCGTCGTTGCGGACCGTATAGGTGATCGTGGTCCTCTCGCCCGAGAAGTTCTGCTCGGGCGCACTCACCGAGACCACGACGAGATCGGCCTCGCGCGTCGTCACCTCGGCCGCAACCACGAGCGCGTTGTTCGTTTCGTCCGTCTCCTGCACGCGCGGCAGCAGCCAGGGATGGTAATCGGTGAGGACGGTGACATAGTGGCCGGCGGTGGCCGGCGACAGCAGGAACTCGGCGGTGCGCGTGTAGCTCTCGTACGGATCGAGGGCCTTCACCCGATCGAAGGTGCCGAGCCACCACACCTTCGCGCCGGGATCGGTGAGGTTCGGCGTGTCGTGCAGGTAGACCGTGTCGTACCAGACATCGCCATGACCGACGGCGCGACCCTGCTCGTAGTTGGTGACCGTCCAAGTGACGGCGAACGGCGCGTCGACGGAGCCCGGCGCACTCGTCACCACGTCGGTCACTCGCAGATCCGGCAGAAGGATCTCTTCCGGCGGTGTGCCGATGATGTCGATCGCTCGGGCCTTGTAGTTGTTGCTGTCGAACTCGTTCGGATCGTCGGGATTGACGTTTGTCGCGAGCGTGTCCTCGAACACGGCATCGTAAGCATCGGACCAGGGAGTGATGTAGAACGTCCCCGATTCGATCTGCTGCGGGATGCGCACCCGGACGACCTGCTCGTAGCTCTCGCCCACGCCCAGCGCGCCGCTATGCGAGAAGGTTCCGAGCAGCACGGCGTCGTTTCCGGGGATGCGGATCGGAGTGCCCTCCCCGGACAGAACCGTGCGCGGACCGGGGCTCGGGCGCGTTCGATCCTTCGTGATCCAGATCGTGTCGTTCCAGCTGCTGCGGTTCGTCGCCGCCGAGCCCCGATTCGTCACCGTGAAGCGCACTTCGACTTCGGAGCCGTAGACCGCCTGCGCCGGGACGACGACGCTGG
>CAZOTO010000070.1:0-15819 GCA_964582775.1 uncultured Myxococcales bacterium | reverse complement strand
TCACGAGGACGACCTCGATGCCCTCTTCTGCGAGCGCCTTGCAGGCCTGCGTCCCGGAGTAGTCGAACTCGCAGGCCTGGCCGATCACGATCGGCCCCGCACCGATCAACAACACCTTGTGTAGGTCAGTTCGCTTGGGCACGGTGCGCCTCGCACATCTGCCGGAAGCTCCGGAAGAGGTTCTCGCTGTCATGGGGTCCCGGAGCCGCCTCCGGGTGGTACTGCACGGAGAAGGCGCCCAGCTTGCGGTGGCAGATGCCTTCGATCGTCTGGTCGTTCAGGTTCACGTGTGTCACCTCGAGATCGGGGTGCTCGGCGATCGATGTCGGATCGATCGCGAAGCCGTGGTTCTCCGAGGTGATCATCACGCGGCCACTCGCCGCGTCCCGTGCCGGCTGGTTTGCACCGTGGTGGCCGAAGCGCAGCTTACACGTCCGCATCCCGAGCGCGAGACCCAGGATCTGGTGCCCGAGGCAGATGCCGAAGATCGGCTTCTTGCCGAGAAGCTCGCGCACGATGGGCGCCGCATACTCGACGGCCGCCGGATCGCCGGGGCCGTTCGACAGGAAGATTCCATCGGGCTCGAGCGCGAGCACCTCGCGTGCCGGAGTTTTCGCGGGCACCACCGTGACATCGAAGCCCGCGTTGGCGAGCTCTCGCAGGATGTTTCGCTTCACGCCGAAGTCGTAGGCCACGACGCGTAGCCGCTGCGCCGCGACCGCAGCCTCGCCAGTCCATGGCGTTCCCTCGTTCCACTCGTACGGTCGATCGCAGGTGACGCCGTCGACGAGGTTCCGGCCCGCCATCGACGGGAGCGCCGCCGCACGACGGCGAACCTCGTCGAGATCGCACTCCCCGTGCACGACGATTCCGTTCATCGCGCCTGCGGTGCGAATGCGCCGCACGAGCGCACGGGTATCGATGCCACTCACACCGGGAACGCCGTGCCGCACCAGGTAGTCGTGCAGGGACTCGCGGCAGCGCCACGAGGACGGGACGTCGTTGTGGTTGCGCACGACGAAGCCACGCAGGAACACGCCGCGGGACTCCTCGTCCTCGGGCGTGGTGCCCGTGTTGCCGATCTCGGGATAGGTCATGCATACGATCTGCCCCGAGTAGGAGGGATCGGTGAGGATCTCCTGATAACCGGTCATTCCCGTATGGAAGACGACCTCTCCAGCCCCCTCGGCAGGCGCGCCGAACGCATCGCCCCGATACGCGGCCCCGTCGGCCAGAACGAGCCATGCGACTCGCGGCTGCGTCATTTCGCACCCTCCTCTTCCGCATCGTGAACCAGCCGCCCGCCACACCACGTGCGCACCGCGCGGCCCCTCATCTCGACCCCCAGGAACGCCGAGTTCGCAGACTTCGAGTGGAGCCCCCGAGGCGTGACCTTCCACGCGTGCTCGGGATCGAGGAGCACGAGATCCGCCTCGGCCCCGACTTCGAGGCTTCCACCGCGCAGGCCGAAGATCCCCGCAGGCCTCGTGGACAGGCGCGCGACCGCATCGAGCTCCGAAAGTCGCCCCTCGCGCACGAGATCGAGCACGATCGGCAGCGCGGTCTCGAGCCCCACCACCCCGAAGGGCGCCGCGGTGATCTCCACGTCCTTCTCGTAGAACGCGTGGGGAGCATGGTCCGTGGCGACGCAGTCGATGGTCCCATCGGCGAGCCCTTCCCGCAGCGCCTCGCGATCCCGGCTCGTGCGCAGCGGCGGCGCCATCTTCGCGTTCCCGTCGTAGGAGCGGATCCGCTCATCGGTGAGCGCGAGGTGATGCGGCGTCACCTCCGCCGTCACCCGCACGCCCGCGGCTTTCGCCTCGCGGATCATCTCGACGGAGCGAGCGGCACTCACGTGGGCGATGTGCAGATGCGCACCGGTGAGGCGAGCGAGCTCCAGATCGCGCGCCACCATCACCGTCTCGGCCTCGGACGGAGAGCCCGGAAGACCTGCACACGTCGCATGGCAGCCCTCGTGCACCACACCGGGACCACGAAGGTTCAAGTCCTCGCAGTGCGCAATCACCGGGCGGCCCACGCCGCGGGCGTACTCGAGCACCCGGCGCATCACCGACGCATTCATGATCACCGCACCATCGTCGGAGAATGCCACTGCGCCCGCACGCGCCAAGCACGCCATCTCGCTCATGATCTCGCCACGCAAACCCTGCGTCGCCGCCGCCACGACCTCGACGCGCACGCGGCCGAACTCGCGGGCACGCCGGCGGATGAACTCCGTCACTGCCGGGCTGTCGTTCACGGGATCCGTGTTCGCCATCGCACACACGGTCGTGTAGCCCCCGGCAGCCGCCGCGCGCGTGCCCGTCTCGATGTCTTCCTTGTACTCCTGCCCGGGATCGCGCAGGTGGGTGTGGATGTCGACGAAACCGGGAGCGAGCCATCGGCCTTCGGCCTCGACGATCTCGTCGGGCACCCCCGGGAGGTCCGTCCCCACCGCGGCGATCCGCCCGTCCACTACGTCGAGATCGCCCAGCGCGTCGCGCCCCGACGATGGATCGAGCAGCCGCGCCCCGCGAATCCGCAGCCGGCTCATTCGTGGTCTCCCGTGAGCAGATACAGGCACGCCATGCGCACGGCCACGCCATTCGTCACCTGATCGAGGATGCGCGAGGGCTCGGCATCGGCCACCTGGCTCGAGATCTCGACCCCGCGGTTCATGGGTCCCGGATGCAGCACGATCGCTCCGGGCTTCGCCAAACGCAGCCGTCGCAGATCGAGCCCGAACGTCTGCGAGTACTCGCGGATCGACGGGAAGAGCGCCCCCTCGAGCCGCTCGAGCTGGATGCGGAGCATGCAGATCACGTCCGCCCCCTCGACCGCCTCGTCCATCGAGTAGCACGGCTTCACCCCGAGACCCTCGATTCCCACCGGCATCATCGTAGGCGGCGACGCGAGTCGCACCTCGGCGCCAAGCTTCGTGAAGGCGTGGATGTCGGAGCGTGCGACGCGGCTGTGCGAGATGTCGCCGACGATCGCGATCGTGCGTCCCTCGATCGAGCCGAGCGCACGACGCACCGTGAAGGCGTCGAGGAGCGCCTGCGTGGGATGCTCGTGGCAGCCGTCGCCCGCGTTGATCACCGGGACACCCACGCGCTCCGCGAGCATCTGCGGCACCCCCGCGGTGCGGTCGCGGATCACCAGCACGTCCGCGTTCATCGCCGCCAGATTGCGGGCCATGTCCGCCAGCGTCTCGGCCTTGGACAGGCTCGAGCCCGAGGCCGAGACGTTCACTGCGTCCGCGGAGAGCCGCTTCGCCGCAATCTCGAAGCTCACGCGGGTGCGCGTCGAGTCCTCGAGGAAGACATTGATCACGGTCCGGCCTCGCAGCGTCGGCACGCGCTTGATCTCGCGCTGTGAGATCTCGAGCATGGCCTCGGTGGTATCGAGGATTCGCACGATCTCGTCGCGTGTCATGGGCTCGATGGCGAGTAGATGCTTCACGGGATTCAAAGGACCACCACCTCGAGCTCGTCGTCGTTGTTCCCGCGCAGCACGACATGCTCCTTGCGCGCCGTGGGGATGTTCTTTCCTACGAAGTCGACCCGGATCGGAAGCTCGCGATGGCCGCGATCGACGAGCGTCGCCACCTGGATCGCCTGGGGTCGGCCGAAGTCGATCACCGCATCCATCGCGGCGCGGATCGTGCGGCCCGTGTACATGACGTCGTCGACCAGGACGACGCGCTTGCCTCGCACCGAGAAGGGCATGCGCGTGGGCTTGGGGATCGGACGCCGCCCTTCGGCCACGACGTCGTCGCGGTAGAGCGTGACGTCGAGCAGTCCCAAGGGAATCTCGACGTTCGCGATCTCGCGCAGCCGGTCGCGGATCCGCTCCGCCACGACGACCCCGCCGCGCACGATCGCCACCAGCACGACATCTTCCAAGCCCTCGTTGCGCTCGAGGATCTCGTGAGCGATACGGGTGGTGGCCCTTCGAATACCCTCTGCGTCGAGGACGCGCCGTGGAAGCTCCGCCGCTTCACCCGCGTCCGTTCGCACGGGGGCCGTCGGATCCCTCATCGATCGCTCCTTTTCCCACCTCGCAGGATGGGCTTAAAAGGGTTCGAGACTCACGGCCCCGCGGGCGCATCCGGATCGAGCGGAACCGCCCGCCGCAACCAACGCCCCGAGGCCGACCGCACGATATCCGAGACCGAAAGGGGCGTCAATCCGCCAAACCGTCGATCGGGCGCCCGATCCGGCTCCAGCGCACCTCCTCCACCTGGAACGTCACCACGCGGTACAGTGTGTGGAGCAGGTCGAGCAGGAAGCCGCGATCCGCCGACGGCCCCGAGGCGACGACCCACGACCAGTGGATGAGGAAGGCGCGTCCCTTGATCTGGTCGTCGCGCACGAAGTGGTTCCTCCACATCCGGCTGTCGGAGGAGTTGTCGCGATTGTCGCCCATCGCGAAATAGCTCCCCTCGGGGACGATCCACGGACCGCGGTCCGGGCTGGGGTAGCCGGAATCGGAGTAGAGCACCGTGTACTCCACCCCCTCGGGATTCCTCTCGATGAAGCGCCGCGCCGTGACGTCGCCGGAGCGCTGCAGATCGCGATAGGTCCAGGAGGACTCGAACGCGAGATCCATCGGCTGCCCATTCAGGAACACGCGGTTCTCGCGCATCTCGATGCGGTCTCCAGGCATGCCGACGATGCGCTTGATGAAATCCTGGCTGGGATCGTCCGGGTAACGGAACACGATCACGTCGCCGCGTTCGGGCTTGCCGAGCGCGAACACGAGCGATCCGGTGAGCGGCAGACGCACCCCGTAGGAGCTCTTGTTCACCAGGACGTAGTCTCCCACGAGGAGCGTCGGGATCATCGATCCCGAGGGGATCTTGAACGGCTCGACCACGAAGGCACGAATTGCGAGCGCGACGGCAATCGCCAAGACGAGCGCGCGAACCGTCTCGAGCGGCCCCCCGCGACGCTCCCCTGCGGCGGCCCCCTCCGGTCTCGCCTCTTCGGTCTCACCCTTCTCCATCGTCTCGACTCCTGCCCCCGGTGCCCCCGAGCGGGTCTCCCCTGCATCCTGCCATGGGTCCGACCCTCTTGCCGTGCCCTCAATCCCGATCGTCGGATCCGAGGACGGCCAGGAACGCCTCCTGCGGGATCTCCACGTGTCCGAGGCGCTTCATGCGCTTCTTCCCTTCCTTCTGCTTCTCCAGGAGCTTCTTCTTGCGCGTGATGTCTCCACCGTAACACTTCGCGGTGACGTTCTTTCGCATCGCCTTGACGTTGACCCGGGCGATGATCTTCGCACCGATGGCCGCCTGCAGCGCCACCTCGAACATCTGCCGCGGAATCTTGTCCTGCATGCGCTTGATCAGATTCAGGCCCCGCCGGTAGGCCGCGTCGCGATGCGCGATGATCGACAGGGCGTCGACGGCGTCTCCGTTCACGAGGACATCGACCTTCACGAGGTCCTCGGCGCGGTAGCCGATCAGGTCGTAGCTCATCGAGGCATAGCCGCGGGTCGCGCTCTTCAGCTTGTCGTAGAAGTCGACGGCGACCTCGGCGAGCGGGAGGTCGTAGCGCACGACGGCGCGCCCGTTCGCATGCACCGAGAGATCGCGCTGGAGGCCTCGGCGATCCTGACAGAGAGTGATCACCGCACCCAGGTGCTCGGTCGGAGTGTGGATCTGCGCGAGGATGCGGGGCTCGCGAATCTCCTCGACGTCGCCCGCGGGAGGAAGATCGCTCGGCCGGTGGATCTCCATCTCCACGCCGCTCTTCTTGCGCACCTGATAGACGACCGTTGGCGCGGTGACGATGAGGTCGAGGCCATACTCGCGCTCGAGCCGCTCCTGCGCGATCTCCATGTGGAGCAGGCCGAGATAGCCGCAGCGGAAGCCGAAGCCGAGCGCACCGCTCGTCTCGGGCTCGGCGGAGAACGAGGAGTCGTTCAGCTGCAGCTTCTCGATCGCCGTGCGCAGTGCTTCGTATTCGCCAGGGTCCGACGGATACAAGCCGCTCCACACGACGGGCTGCAGGGGCTGGAAACCCGGCAGCGGCGCAGCCGCCGGCCTCGCGGCATCCGTAACCGTGTCGCCGATGCGCACCGCCTTCGGGTCGCGGATGCTCGCCGCCACCACGGCGACCTGCCCCGGCCCCACGCGCGGGACTCGCACGACCTCGGGCATGAGCTCACCGAGCAGTGTCACCGGGTAGCGATCGCCGGACGACATCAGCTGAATCGTCGTGCCCTCCGAGAGCTCTCCGTTCTTGATGCGGACGAGCATCACCGCACCCATGTACGGATCGTACCAGCTGTCGAAGATCAATCCCTCGAGCGGCGCATCGGCATCGCCCTTCGGCGCCGGCA
This sequence comes from uncultured Myxococcales bacterium, assembly GCA_964582775.1. GTDB lineage: Bacteria > Myxococcota_A > UBA9160 > SZUA-336 > SZUA-336 > CAZOTO01. The sequence goes on along the minus strand of CAZOTO010000070.1, from coordinate 9,471 downwards.
CGCGGGCGACGATCGCCTCGAGGAGCTCGTCGACACCCGCACCCGTCTTCGCGGACACGCGAAGCGCGTCGTCGGCCGGAATGCCGACGATCTCCTCGATCTCCTGGGTACGCCGATCGGGCTCGGCATTGGGCAGATCGATCTTGTTCAGCACGGGAATGATCTCGAGTCCCGCGGTCACCGCCGCCTCGGCATTGGCCACGGTCTGGGCTTCGACGCCCTGCGCAGCATCGACGAGGAGCAGCGCTCCTTCGCAGGCCGCCATCGAGCGAGACACCTCGTAGTGGAAGTCCACGTGCCCCGGCGTGTCGATCAGGTTGAAGACGTACTCCTCGCCGCTTCGAGCGCGATATCGCATGCGCACGGTCTGGGCCTTGATGGTGATCCCGCGCTCGCGCTCGAGATCCATCTTGTCCAGGTACTGATTCGTGCGCTCGCGTTCGCTGAGCGTTCCCGTGCGCTCGAGCAGGCGATCCGCGAGCGTCGACTTGCCATGGTCGATGTGCGCGATGATCGCGAAGCAGCGGATCTTCTCGAGGGAGATTCGACTCACGCGGAGGTCCTGGCCACCTCGGCCCGGAAGTACGGAAGGGTACGGGCGAGGCCATCGTCGGGGCTCACCTGCGGCTCCCAGCCGAGGATTCGCTTGGCGAGAGAGATATCGGGTCGACGCACCTTCGGATCGTCCGGCGGAAGCTCGCGCGAGACGATCCGGCTCGAGCTCTTCGTGATCCGCAGCACCCGCTCCGCCACCTCGCGCACGGTCATCTCGTTGGGATTTCCGATGTTCACGGGAAGCACGTAGTCGGAGTGCAGCAGGCGCACGATGCCCTCGACCAGATCCGAGATGAAGTTGATGCTGCGAGTCTGGGAGCCGTCGCCGAATACGGTGATGTCTTCGCCGCGCAGCGCCTGGGTGAAGAACGCCGGGATCATGCGACCATCGTCGGGACGCATGCCCGGACCGTAGGTGTTGAAGATGCGCACGATGCGGGTCTGCATGCCGTGGTAGCGGTGATAGGCCATCGTCATGGCCTCGGCGAAGCGCTTCGCCTCGTCGTAGACACCACGGATCCCCACCGGATTCACGTGCCCCCAGTACGTCTCGGGCTGGGGGTTCACCTCGGGATCGCCGTAGCACTCCGAGGTGGAGGCGAGCAGGAAGCGCGCTCCCTTCTCCTTTGCCAGACCGAGCGCCTTGTGCGTGCCGAGCGCACCCACCTTCAGGATCTGGATCGGCAGCCGCTCGAAGTCGGCCGGGCTCGCGGGCGATGCGAAGTGCAGCACCGCGTCGAGCTCACCGGGCACGTGGATGAAGTTCGTGACGTCGTGCTTCACGAACAAGAACTTGGGGTGGCCGAACAGGTGCTCGATGTTCGCGAGCCGGCCCGTGAGCAGATTGTCCATGCAGACCACCTCGGCGCCATCGTCGAGGAATCGCTTGCACAGATGCGAGCCGATGAAGCCCGCCCCTCCCGTGATCAATACCCTACGCATCCCGGTGTCCATCCTCGGCATCCATGAAGGCCCCCAGCGCATCGCGCCAGTGGGGCATCTCGATTCCCAGCGCCCGCGCCCGTGCGAGCCCCAGCACCGCATACGCCGGCCGTGCGGCCGGCCGCGGAAAATCCTCGGTGGAGACGGCTCGCACGGGAACCAGAGGATTCCACCCCCGCCTCGCGCCCGCAGCGACGACCTCGCGCGCGAAGTCGTACCAGCTCGCAATCCCTTCGCACGCCAAGTGCAGCCGCCCGCGGGCTCCCGCGGCAACAGCCCTGAAGATCCCGTCTGCGAGCGCCCCTGTCCACGTGGGCCGTCCGATCTGGTCCTCTACCACCCGGAGCTCGGCCTGCGTGGCGGCGAGCTGACGGATCGTGCGCGGGAAGCAGGCCCCCGCGCCGAAGACCCACTGGGTGCGCACGACGAGGGCTTCCGCGCCCGACGCGAGGACCGCTCGCTCTCCTGCGAGCTTGGTTCGACCGTAGACGGAGATCGGCGCCGTTGGTGCATCCTCGGAGAGGGGCCGGTTCCCACGGCCGTCGAAGACGTACTCCGTGCTCACATGGACGAGGGACGTCCTCCCCACGCACGCCCGCGCCAGGGCTTCGGGAGCGAGCGCGTTCACGCGCTGCGCCTCCTCCGGGCGTTCCTCGCACAGGTCCACCTTCGTGAGAGCCGCACAGTTCACGACCACCGCGGGCTCGATGCGGTCGATCGTCCGACGGAACGCATCGGAATCCGTGATGTCGAGCTCCGGCCGGGACAGTCCCTGAACGTCGATCCCCCGCGCCGGTCCGAGGGCACGAAGCGCGCGCCCGAGCTGCCCTTGCGCTCCCGTCACCAGCCAGGGACGCGACGAGGTTTGGATCGCCGGCGCAGGCGTGCTCATTCCTGCGTCTTCCATGTCTGGTAGCCACGAGCGCGAAGGCGCGCCTCGAGCGCGTCCGCATTCTCGCCCGGACCCGGCGACACCCTCACCCGATGCCGCCAGCTCTCGCTCACCGGATTCGAGCTCACGAACGCGTCGAAGCCGCGCGAGCGAAGCTCCCCAACCAGGCGCTCGGCGTCGGCCTCATCGTGGAACGAAGCCACCTGAACCACCGTGCCGGACGGGCGCCCGGAGGCGACCGGTGCGGCCGCAGGAACCGTCGAGGATCGCGCCCCCGCGGGATCGGCGGGCGGCGGGCTCGCTCCGGCGCTCGCGGGCTCCCCGGCGAGTGCTCTCTGGCGAATCCGTCCGATCAGCTCATCCGCTACGGGCGAAGGGGGTGGGGCACCACCGGCGGCCGGCTTCGCTACGGGAACACGGGATCGCGGTTCCTCGCCCTGCAGCTCTCCGAATGCGCGCAGCGGGATCTCGTCGATCGCTTCCAGCTCGTCGATGCCGTCGGCGTCCCCCCCCTCCTGCACGCTCAGATCGAGCGTGCGGACCGGATGCAGGAGCCCGGCAAGGAAGAGCCGCGGGGCCTCGAGGAGCGCGCCGAGCACGACGCCGACGCACACGCCGATGGCCACGAGTCCCGTTCCATACAGGATCCGCCGCAACACGCCGCCAACGGAAAGGGATCCGGACCCGTCTTCGTTCCGGCGACGAGGCATCCTACATGCGCTCCGGCGCGCTGATCCCGAGCAAGGCGAGTCCGTTGGCCAGCACCGTGCGCAGCGCGCTCACCAGGGAGAGCCGGGCGAGCGACAGGGAGCGATCGTCCGAGAGCACGCGATGGCGCTGTCCATCCGACACATAGGAGTGGAAGGCGGACGCGAGATCGAGCAGATAGCGGGCAATCTCCTGAGGCTCGCGCGCGTCCGCGGCATGTTCGACGGTATCCGGGAAGCGCTCCAGCAGCTTCATCAGATCCATCTCCGCCGGGGATTCGAGACGTTCGAAGGCAATCTCCTCGATGGGCGGGCGCACGAGCCCCGATTCCTGCGCCTTGCGCTCGATGCTTGCGAGCCGCGCATGCGCGTACTGGATCTTGTACACGGGATTGCGCTCGGAGCGCTCCCGCGCGAGATCGACATCGAAATCCAAGTGCGTGTCCGCGCGCCGCTCGACCATGAAGTAACGGAATGCATCCGCCCCGACGTCGTCGAGCACCTCGTCGACCGTGACGAAGGTCGCCTTTCGGGTGGACATCTTCACGATCTCACCGCCACGGCGCAGGTTCACCCATTGGTACATGACGAGCGCGATCTTCTCCGCGTCGTAGCCAAGCGCCGCCATGGCGGCTCGCACGTACGGAAACTGCTCGATGTGATCGGGTCCGAAGACGTCGATGACCAGATCGAATCCACGCTCGAGCTTGTTCCGGTGATACGCGACGTCGGGAAGCATGTACGTGGGCTCACCCGTCGACTTCACGAGCACGCGGTCCCGATCGAGCCCGAAAGAGGTCGAACGCAGCCACACCGCGCCGTCCTTCTCGTAGACCCAACCCTTGAGTCTCAGGTCCTCGAGCGCTCGACTCACGGCACCCGTCTCGTAGAGGGACTGCTCGTTGAAGTGCACGTCGAAGCCGATCCCGAGCCGCGAAAGCGTACCTTCGATGTCCGCGAAGATGGCGGCCTGCGCCCGCTTCTGGAACGAGAGGAGCGGCTCGTCGAGCCAGGAGTCCCCCTGCTCCGCCGCGAGCACCCCCGCGATGTCGATCAGGTACTGCCCCTGATAGCCCTCGTCCGGAAGCGCGGCTTCGCGGCCCAACGACTGCTCGTAGCGCGCGCGCAGCGACTCGCCGAGAACGCGCATCTGACGCCCGGCATCGTTGAAGTAGTACTCGCGCGTCACCCGCCAGCCGGTCGCATCGAGCAGGCGGGACACCGTGTCTCCGAGCACCGCATTGCGTCCATGGCCGATCGTGAGCGGACCCGTGGGATTGGCCGAGACGAACTCCACCATCACGCGCTTCCCACGACCGGTATCGCTGCGACCGAAGCCCGACCCGTCCCGGAGGATGCGGCCGACCACGGCATGCCAGCGCGCACTCGCGAGGAAGAAGTTCAGGAAGCCAGGACCTGCGATCTCGATGCGTGAGAGGATCTTCTCCGGGTCGACGATCGCATCGCGAATGCGCTCCGCGAGCGCACGCGGCGCGAGCCCGAGTGGCTTCGCGAGGACCATGGCGGCATTGCTCGCGAAGTCGCCGTGCTCGGGCGATCGAGCCGGACCGAGCTGGATGGAGCCGAGACGCGCCTCCTGCGCTGGATCGATCTCCCGGAGGACGCGGCGTACCGCCTCGGCGACGAGATTCTCAACCTGTTCCCGCATGCGCGCTCTGCCTCAACGTTGGATGGGCTCACCCTTCGCGGGCGGACCGGAACCGGATCACGACCTCGCCAGGAGCCACCATGCCCAGCACCTCGCGCGCTGCCATCTCCACGTAGAACGGATCCGTGCGCAACCCCGCCACCTGGCGGGCGAGATCTCGCCGCTCCTCCGCCAGCGTCAGGAGGTGCGACTCGGCATCCACCACCCGATCGCGCAGGTCGAGCAGCGCGAACAGGCCCGCCTCCCGGTCGAGCACGACCGTGCTGCCCGCTGCGAGGAGCGATACGACGGGACCCGCCCATAGCACCCAGGCGCGAACCCGAACGCGATCACCGCTCATTCTGCATTTCTCCCAGACCGGGGGGGCCGGAAGGACTCGGGATCGATTCCTGCGCGAGCACACGCCGGATTGCTGCAGAATAGCGCGGTTCGTCCCAATCGCGTGGGCCGACGAAGTGCTCGACGATCTGCCCGTTGCGATCGATGAGGAAGGTCTCGGGAACCCCGCTCGCACCGTAGGCGGAATAGATGGAGCGATCGGAGTCGAGGAGGATCGGGAAGTCGAGCCCGTATTGCTCACGGAAGGCGCGAACCTCGGCTTCGGCGGACGCCGCATCGATGCTCACGGCGATCACATGGAATCCCTCCGCCCGGAGACCTTCCTGGAGGCGCTGCAACGATGGCGCCTCATCCCGGCAGGGCGCGCACCATGTGGCCCAGAAGTTCACGAATACGACCTGCGAACGCAGGCTCGATAGCGAGATTGGAGAGCCATCGAGCCGAGGCAGCGTGAATTCCGGTGCCGCAGCACCGGCCCGCAGCGGAGGCTCGGGTGCACCGCGCAAGCTCACCAGCACGCCGGCACCCACCGCAAACAGGCCCGCCACGATCAGCAGGGGTAGGACTCCGGCGCGTGATTCCCTCAAGACGTCGAGCGGGCCTCCCGGCTCTCGTCCTCGCCCACGAGCTGGATGATGGCCATCTCGGCGCAGTCGCCGTGTCGCCGCCCGATCCGCAGCACCCGGGTATACCCACCCGGCCGCTCGCGATAGCGCGAGGCCAGCGAGTCGAACACCTTGGCCGCCACATTCTTGCTGCGGATCGTCTCGAGCGCCTGTCGCCGCGCGTGCAAGGTGCCGCGCTTACCCAGTGTGATCATGCGCTCGGCGATGCGCCGGACCTCTTTGGCCTTCTCGGTCGTCGTCCGCACCTCCTCGTGATCGAGGAGAGAGGTAACGAGATTGCGCAGCATCGCCTTCCGGTGAGCCGATGTACGCCCGAGCTTGCGGTGATCCTTCGCGTGTCGCATGACGTCCTCAGACCTCGTTGACCTCGCGCAGCTTGTCCAGATCCCTGCGCGACGGAAAGTTCTCGAGCTTCATTCCGAATTGCAAGCCCAGCCCCGAGAGGATCTCCTTGATCTCGTTGAGCGACTTGCGACCGAAATTCTTCGTGCGGAGCATCTCGCTCTCGGTCTTCTGCACGAGCTCGCCAATGTACTTGATATCCGCATTCTGAAGGCAGTTCGCGGAGCGAACCGACAGCTCGAGCTCGTCCACCAACCGATAGAGGATCTCCGTCGGCTGCTGGATGGTCGGAATCGCGACCGCTGCCTGCGCCTTCTCCTCTTCGAAGTTGATGAAGATGGAGAGCTGATCCTTCAGGATCTTGGCCGCAAAAGCGAGCGCATCCGCCGGGGCTACCGATCCGTCCGTCCAGATCTCCATCACCAGCTTGTCGTAGTCCGTCTCTCGTCCAACGCGCGCATTGGTGACCGTATAGTTCACCTTGCGCACGGGCGAGAAGATGGAGTCGATCGGGATCGTCCCGATCGGCTGCTCCTCTCGCACATTGTCCTCCGCGAGAACGAAGCCCTTTCCAAGCTCGACGGTCGCCGTCATGTTGACGGAGGCATCATCGGACAGCGTCGCGATGTGGTGATCCGGATTGAGGACCTCGACGGTCTGATCCGGCGAGAAGAAGTCACAGGCTCGCAGCACGCCCTTGCCCTGCTTGCTGACCGTGATCTCCTTCGGTTGCAGGGAGTGCGCTCGCAGCCGCACCTCCTTTAGATTCAGGACGATGTCCGCTACGTCCTCGAGGACGCCGGGAATCGTGGAGAATTCGTGCTCCACGTTCTCGATGCGGATCGAAGTGATCGCGGCGCCCTGAAGGGACGACAGGAGCACCCGCCGCAGCGCATTGCCCAACGTGAGGCCGAATCCGCGCTCGAGCGGTGCACACTCGAAGCGCCCATAGGTATCCGTGAGATTCGGCTCGACCTCGATACGCCGCGGGCGAATCAGATCCTGCCAGTTCTTGACCATCAGATCGACGTTCATGCGTCTCCTCCAGTTCCTGCGCCTCGATGGCCACTCGTGCGTTGCGATCGCTCGAAGGCGAGCACGACGCGTTCGATTCACTATCGCGAGTAGAACTCGATGATGAGCTGCTCCTGGATCGGGAGCGTGATTTCCTCACGGACCGGCTCACCCACGATCTCGCCCAGCTGCTTCTCTTTGTCGATGGACAGCCAAGACGGGAGCGTCCGCGCCTCGAGGGCCTCGAGGGCCTGGGTGATCCGATCCGCTTCCTTTCCACGCCCGGTGAGTCCGACGACATCGCCCTTGCGCACCGTATAGGATGGGATCGTGACCTTGCGACCATTCACCGTGAAGTGTCCGTGCCGAACGAACTGCCGTCCCTCCGCGCGAGAGGTCGCGAAGCCGATGCGATAGACGACGTTGTCGAGGCGCCGCTCGAGCAACGAGAGCAGGTTCTCGCCCTTCACACCGCGCATGCGCTCCGCCGTCGCGACCGTCTTTCGGAACTGCCGCTCCAGCACGCCGTAGATGCGACGCACCTTCTGCTTCTCGCGCAGCTGCAGCCCATAGTCGGAGAACTTCGGACGAGCCTGACCGTGTTGCCCTGGGGGATAGTTCCGACGCTCGACGGAGCACTTCTCCGCAAAGCAACGATCGCCCTTGAGGAAGAGCTTCATCCCCTCGCGGCGGCACAGCCGGCAGACGGACTCGCGATAACGCGCCACCAGAACCTCCTACGCGCGACGCCGCTTGGGCGGGCGACAACCATTGTGCGGGATCGGTGTCACATCCCGGATGAAGGTGATCCGGAAACCACTGGCCTGGAGCGAGCGAACCGCCGGTTCGCGCCCAGAACCCGGGCCATTCACCAGCACGCCGATCTGACGCATCCCATGCTCCATCGCCTTCTTCGCCGCATCCTCCGCGCAAACCTGCGCGGCGAACGGGGTGGACTTGCGCGAGCCCTTGAAGCCGACCTGGCCAGCGGAGGACGAAGCAATCGTATTCCCCGCCACGTCCGTGATCGTGATCAATGTGTTGTTGAACGTCGCGTGAACGTGCGCCACTCCGGTGGGAACGTTCTTGCGAACTCGCTTCTTCACTTTTTTCGTCTTCGTCGTCATGGCTCGCTACTTCTTCGTCGGCTTCTTCTTGCCCGCGACCGTCTTTCGGGGACCCTTCCGGGTACGAGCATTCGTGTGTGTGCGCTGCCCCCTCACAGGAAGGCCACGCCGGTGACGAAGCCCTCGGTAGCAGCCGATGTCCATCAGCATCTTGATGTTCTGACTAACCTCGCGGCGCAGATCACCCTCGACCTTGAACCCCTGCTCGATGACATCGCGTAGACGGGAGACGTCGGTCTCGTCCAAGTCGAAGGTCTTGCGCTCGGGTGACACCCCCGCCGCATCGCAGATCTTCAGGGCGGAGGACCGCCCGATCCCATACACATAGGTCAGGGCGATCTTGATCGCCTTTTCCCGGGGCAAATCGACTCCGGCGATACGCGCCATGCTACCCCTGCCTCTGCTTGTGCTTGGGATTCTCGCAGATCACCCGGATAACCTGCTTCCGTTTGATGACCTTGCACTTGTCGCACATCTTGCGAACGCTCGCTCGAACCTTCACGTTGGTCTCCACGAATCCGGGGCCGCGCATCGAGCGCCCCCCTCAGTCATCCTTGCCCCCAGCTCCGCTCCAAAGCGGCAACCCACGCGGAAGGGGGCGACGAAACATGCCGAAATCCGCGCTGGGGTTCACCTACCCCTCTATGGCATCCACGATCCGGGCGGTGATCTCGTCGAGATTCCCCACCCCATCGACCACGATCAGCGTCCGCCGATAGTGGTCGAGCACGGGCTCCGTGTCCCTGCGATAGACGTCGAGCCGCTTGCGGATCGTCTGCTCGTTGTCGTCCGCGCGCCCCTCTCCCCGGCCGAGGAGCCGCTTCACCAGCTCCTCCTCGCTCGCGGTCAGCGCCACCACCCGGGCCGGCTTGCGCCCGAGCCGCTCGAGAATGCCGTCGAGTGCCCTGGCCTGGGCGGCCGTCCGAGGGAATCCGTCGAGAATGAAGCCCTTCTGGCAATCCGCGCGCTGGAGACGATCCCGAACGATCTCGATTACGACCTCGTCCGGTACGAGCTCACCGGCATCCATGATCGCCTTGGCTCGCCTTCCGATTTCGGATCCCGAGGCTACCGCCTCGCGGAGGATGTCGCCGGTCGAGATCTGGGGAATCCCATAGCGCTCCACCAGACGCTTCGCCTGGGTTCCCTTCCCCGCACCAGGCGGCCCCGTGAGGATCAGATTCCGCTCGGTCATCGGCCGCCCCTTCCTCGCATGCGAGCCCCGCGGACGAACGACTCATAGTTCCGGGCGACCAGG
>CAZOTO010000069.1:0-15958 GCA_964582775.1 uncultured Myxococcales bacterium | reverse complement strand
GGTGCGGATCTCCTCCACCTCGAAGCGGATCGGCTCCGCCGGATCGCCGGGGCGTAAGAAGTAGGCGTGGATCGAGTGCGGGCAAAGCGCGCCGCCGGTGCGGGCGGCGGCAACGAGCGCCTGTGCGACGACCTGACCGCCGAAGATGCGGTGCTTGCGTCCGCGCGGGCTGTGTCCGCGGAAGCGGCCGGATCCCTCGGGCTCGAGCTCGAGCAGCCGGATCAGTCGATCGATCGCGTTCATTCGCCCCCCATGGGTTTCCCCGGGATCCTGGATTCGAAGGTGCCGGAGCGCCGGGGGAGTGGCCGAAGCTTCCTCCCCCGGGCCGCTCGCGCGGGTGGACTGTAAGCCGGGTTCTGTCCGAGAACGCGTCTCCGCGCCCTCGCGAGGATCATTCGTCTAGGCCCGCCGTTGCCGACGGGCTCGAGCACTCCGACCCGGACACCCGCGCCGCCTCCGCGAAGGACGCGATCGCTTCGAGCGGGCCGCTCTCGACGGTGTCCCTATTCGAGCTTGCTCCGGAAGGGGTTTGCCTCGCCGCCGGTCTCCCGGCTGTCGCGCGTGGGCTCTTACCCCACGATTTCACCTTTGCCGCCCCGGCCCGTAGGCCGAGGGTGGGCCGTGTCATTTCTGTGGCACTTTCCCTCGGGTCACCCCGGGTGGCCGTTAGCCACCTTCCTGCCCTGTGGAGCCCGGACTTTCCTCTCCCCGGGACGGATGTCCCGGGCAGCGATCCTCCGTCCACCTCCGGCGCCGGCAAGTCTAGGCGGATCCCGCGTCCCGTCCAGCGCGAGGAGGCGTCGCCGGGGATCGGTCCCCCCGGGGGACCCTCCGTCCGCGAGTCCCCCCATGCGTGCATGCGATCCGTGTGGATCGCCGCCCGTAGCGCCCCGACCACGGGCTGCCGTCTGTTATCGTTGCGCCCGCCGCGTGCCGTGGAGCACGCGACCGGGAGGAGCCCATGATCGTCGCGTGTCTGGACCTGGAGGGAGTGCTCGTTCCCGAGATCTGGATCGGGGTTGCGGAGCGCACCGGAATCGAGGCGCTGCGGCGCACGACGCGCGACGAGCCGGACTACGACAAGCTCATGCGCGGACGGCTCGAGATCCTCGATCGCCACGGCATCCTGCTGCGCGACATCCAGGAGGTGATCGCAGGGCTCGATCCGCTGGAGGGCGCCGGTGCCTTCCTCGAGTGGCTGCGTGAGCGCACGCAGGTGATCATTCTCTCCGACACCTTCTATCCGTTCGCCGCGCCGCTCATGCGCAAGCTCGGTTTCCCTACCCTGTTCTGCCACGACCTGGAGATCGATGGCACCGGGCGCATCGTGGATTATCGATTGCGCATGCAGGATCAGAAGCGCGAGGCGGTGCGAAGGCTGCGCGAGCTTCGCTTCCGCATCGTCGCCGCGGGTGACTCGTACAACGACACCTCGATGCTCGCAGAGGCCGACGAGGGGATCCTGTTCCGGCCGCCTCGCAACGTGATCGAGGAGTTCCCGCAGTTTCCGGTGACGCGGAGCTACGACGAGCTGCGCGCGGCGTTCGATGCGGCGTGTGCGCGCCTCGAACGCTGACGCAGGGCTCGCGTGGCCTGCAAGTCGCTGTGTGCGGGCTCCATGCGCCGCAAATGCTCGATTTCCCTTTCGCCTTGCTGGCCCAGGGGGGGCACCCTATATTGCGCCCGCGCCGAGGAGGACAGGTATGAGCAACGGTAATCTGGTTCGCCTGTCCGGAACCCCCATCCGCAAGCGCTCCGATGGATCGCTCGAGGTTCCGGACGATCCCATCATCGCCTACATCGAGGGCGACGGTACGGGCCCCGACATCTGGCGCGCATCCGTGCGCGTGTTCGACGCCGCCGTGAAGAAGGCCTACGGGGGCAAGCGCCGCGTCGCCTGGTACGAGGTGCTGGCGGGCCAGAAGGCATTCGACCTCACGGGAAGCTGGCTGCCCGACGAGACGCTCGATGTCTTCCGCAACTACCTGGTAGGCATCAAGGGCCCGCTCACCACGCCGATCGGCGGTGGGATCCGCAGCTTGAACGTGGCGCTGCGGCAGATGCTCGATCTGTACGTCTGCCTGCGCCCGGTGCGCTGGTACCCCGGTGTGCCGAGCCCCGTGAAGAACCCGCAGGACGTCGACATGGTGATCTTCCGCGAGAACTCGGAGGACATCTACGCGGGCATCGAGTGGGCGGCGGGAACCCCGGAAGCCAAGAAGCTCATCGACTTCCTGCAGAAGGAGATGGGAGTCCAGAAGATCCGCTTCCCCGAGACGAGCGGCATCGGCATCAAGCCCGTCTCGCGCGAGGGAACGGAGCGGCTCGTTCGCGCCGCCATCGAGTTCGCGATCGAGCACAAGCGAAAGAGCCTCACGATCGTCCACAAGGGGAACATCATGAAGTTCACCGAGGGGGCGTTCCGGGACTGGGCCTACGATCTCGTGCGCCGCGAGTTCAGCGGCAAGGCGATCGGCTGGGACGACTGCAACGGCAAGCCGCCCGCGGGTCAGATCCTGGTGAAGGACTCGATCGCCGACATCACCCTGCAGCAGGTGCTCACGCGCCCGGACGAGTTCGACGTGATCGCCACGATGAACCTGAACGGCGACTACCTGTCGGACGCGCTGGCGGCGCAGGTCGGCGGGATCGGCATCGCGCCGGGTGCGAACATCAACTACGTGACGGGTCACGGGATCTTCGAGGCGACGCACGGCACCGCGCCCAAGTACGCCAACCAGGACAAGGTGAACCCGAGCTCGGTGATCCTCTCCGGTGTCATGATGTTCGATCACATGGGGTGGGGCGAGGCCGCGCGACTGATCGAGAAGGGCATCTCCGCGTCGATCGCACAGAAGCGCGTCACGTACGACTTCCACCGCCTGATGGAGGGCGCGACGCTCCTCAAGTGCTCGGAGTTCGGCGACGCCATCATCGGGAACATGGGGTGATCGGCCATGGCTAGACCGAAGATCTCTCTCATCGGAGCCGGTCAGATCGGCGGCGTGCAGGCCCAGCTCATCGCGCAGCGCGAGCTCGCCGACGTGGTTCTGTTCGACGTGGTCGAGGGTGTGCCGCAGGGCAAGGCGCTCGACATCAACCACGCGCTCGACGTGTGGGGCTCGGACGTGCGCGTCGTGGGCACGAACGACTACAAGGACACTGCGAGCTCGGACGTCGTGATCGTGACGGCGGGCATTCCCCGCAAGCCGGGCATGAGCCGCGACGACCTGCTCACGACGAACCTGAAGATCATCCGCCAAGTGGCGCAAGGCGTGAAACAGTACTCCCCGAACGCGGTGGTGATCGTCGTCTCCAACCCGCTCGATGCGATGGTATGGGCGATGAAGGAGGGGACGGGCTTCCCGAAGGAGCGCGTGTTCGGCATGGCCGGCGTGCTCGACTCCGCCCGCTTCAAGTTCTTCGTGGCCGAGGCGCTCGGCGTGTCCGTGCAGGACGTGGTGGCGATGGTGCTGGGCGGACACGGCGACACGATGGTGCCGCTGCCGCGGCTGTGCAGCGTGAACGGCATTCCGCTCCTGTCGCTCCTCTCCAGGGACGAGATCGACGCGATCGTGAAGCGCGTGCAGGACGCCGGCGGCGAGATCGTCGGGCTGCTCAAGACGGGCTCTGCGTTCGTGTCGCCGGCCGCGGCGTCGGTGGAGATGGCGGAGGCCGTGCTCCTCGATCAGCACCGGGTACTGCCGTGCGCGGCATACCTCGAGGGAGAGTACGGTGCGCGCGGCGTGTACGTCGGCGTGCCCGTGCAGATCGGCCGCCGCGGGGTGGAGAAGGTCTTCGAGGTCGAGCTTGCCGCCGACGAGAAGCCGCTCATGCAGAAGAGCATCGAGCACGTCGAGAAGCTCATCGCCGACGTGAAGAAGCTGTCGGCACAAGGGTGACCGTCTAGCTCGGAAAGGGACGCTCCGTGAACGTTCACGAGTACCAGGCGAAGGGTCTGCTTCGCGAGTACGGAGTCGAGGTGCCGCCGGGCCGGCTGGCGCTCACGGCCGACGAGGCGAAGGCCGCGGCCACCGACATCGGGGGCACCGTCGTCGTGAAGGCGCAGGTGCACGCCGGAGGGCGCGGCAAGGCGGGCGGCATCAAGCTCGCGAAATCGCCCGATGAGGCCGCGCGCATCGCCTCCGAGATGATCGGCATGAAGCTCGTCACGAAGCAGACGGGGGGCGAGGGCAAGCTCGTACGCCGGCTCTATGTCGAGGCTGCGTCGAAGATCGATGCGGAGCTGTACCTGGCGCTGCTCGTCGATCGCGCGACGCAGAAGGTGGCGATCCTCGCATCGACGGAAGGCGGCATGGAGATCGAGGAGGTCGCGGAGCGATCCCCCGAGAAGATCCTCACCGTGCAGGTGGATCCGCTGGTCGGGCTGTGCGACTTCCAGGCGCGTGATCTCGGCATCGAGCTCGGCTTGAACGCGAAGCAGACCGCGCGCTTCGTGTCGCTGCTGCGAAGCCTGTACCGGCTGTTCCTCGACAAGGACTGCTCGATGGTCGAGATCAACCCGTTGATCGTCTCCGGTGACGGCGTGATCCCGCTCGACTGCAAGCTCAACTTCGATGCGAACGCGCTGTACCGCCATCCCGAGATCGAGGCGCTGCGCGACGAGAATGAAGAGGATGCGCGCGAGCGCGAGGCCGCGAAGTACGACCTCAGCTGGGTGTCCATGGACGGCAACATCGGCTGCATGGTGAACGGCGCCGGGCTTGCGATGGCGACGATGGACATCATCAAGTACTCCGGCGGCGAGCCGGCGAACTTCCTCGATCTCGGCGGAGGCGCGAGCGCGGAGAGCGTCGAGCGCGCCTTCAAGCTGATCCTCGCCGACCCCAAGGTCGAGGGCATCCTCGTGAACATCTTCGGTGGGATCGTGCGCTGCGATCTCGTGGCCGAAGGCATCATCGAGGCCGCCCGAGCGATCGGTGTGAAGGTGCCCCTCGTGGTGCGCCTGGATGGAACGAACGCGGACAAGGCGAAGAAGATGCTGGCGGAGTCGGGCCTCGACATCACGCCGGCGGATGGAATGAAGGACGCGGCCGAGAAGATCGTCGCGGCGGTGAGAGCATGAGCATCTTCGTACCGAAGGACACGAAGCTCCTGGTCCAGGGCATGGGCAAGGTGGGGCAGCTCCACGCAGGGCTGTCCCTGGAGTTCGGAACCCGCGTGGTCGGCGGCGTGACGCCGGGCAAGGGCGGCACCGAGGCATGCGGCGTGCCCGTGTTCGACACCGTGCGGCGGGCCGTCCATCGGACGGGCGCGAATGCATCGGTGATCTTCGTGCCGCCCGCAGGCGCGGCGGACGCGATCCTCGAGGCCGAGGCAGCGGGCATCGAGCTCATCGTGTGCATCACGGAGTTCATCCCCGTGCTCGACATGCTGCGCGTGCGAGCGGCGATGCGCGGCTCGCAGGCGCGACTCGTGGGTCCCAACTGTCCGGGCGTCCTCGATCCGGGTTCGAAGGTGCGGATCGGCATTGCTCCCTACTCGATCTTCTCGCCCGGGCGGGTGGGGGTGGTATCGAAGTCGGGCACGCTCACCTATGAGGCGGTGCACCAGATCTCCCAGCTCGGCCTCGGCCAGAGCACCTGCGTCGGCATCGGCGGAGATCCGATTCCAGGGACGAACTTCATCGACTGCCTCGCTGCGTTCGAGAAGGATCCCGATACGGATGCGGTCGTGATGATCGGGGAGATCGGCGGCAACGCGGAGCAGGAGGCCGCCGAATTCGTGAAGGGTCACATGAGCAAACCGGTGGCTGCGTTCATCGCCGGAGCGACCGCACCCCCGGGGAAGCGCATGGGGCACGCGGGGGCGATCATCTCGGGCGGCAAGGGTACGGCCGAGGAGAAGAAGGCAGCGCTCGAGAAGGCGGGGATTCCCGTCGCGCCGTCCCCCGCGCTGATCGGTGAGGCGCTGCGTCAGGCTGCGCCAAACCTGCGCTAGCGCTGACCGATCGCTCGCCCGCAGCTTCGCGGGCCATCTGCCTAAAGGGGAGAGGGTTTCGGCCCGATCAGCCCCGCGTGGGACGGGCTCGTGCGTCGTCCCTGGGGGAGGGAGCGGATGTTCTCCCAGATGGATGGTCCGACGGCGCTGCGCCCCGATTTCGTGCGCGCCCTGGCGTTCTCGCTCGACGAGGTCGAGATCTCGACGTCCGTGGGAATGCGTCTCGCTGGGGCCGCCATCGCAGCGGTGTGGAACGGCCACAAGGGCTTCGTCGCGGTGATCGTGCGGCATGCCGAGCCGGCGCGGGTCGATCGCTACGTGCACGCGGAGCCCGCCGCGAGCGAAGCGGACCTCGACGCACAGACCGAGGCGGCGCTCGCCTTCGCCGAGACGCTCGGCTTTGCGATGGACTCGCCGGAGTTCGCGGGCCTGGACGCGGGGGAGCGCGATCGGCGCCTCGCCCGCTGGAATCTCATGCGCAAGGTCCGGCCGCTGCCGGCGCCTCCCCCGCAGGAGACATCGCTCGCGGCATCCGCGCAAGACGCACCGTCTGCAGAGCCGAGCGCCCCAGCCGGGCTCGTCGGCGACATCGACCCCGCGGCGGCGGCGCGGAGCGTCTCCGGGTTCGATTCGGCGTCCGGCGATCTGGGTCTCTCGTCGCGCAACGTCCTGGGGCGGATCGCGCTCGTGCGTCTCGAGGGGGATCCCCGCAAGCTCGAGCCGCTCGCGCGGCTGCTCTCGTTCTTCTAGGAGGGTGAATCGATGTCGATCTGGATGCGTTCGGCCGCACTCGTGCTCGCAGCGGCTCTGTTCGCGTGCGCGACGCAGTCCACGGAGAGCGTCTCCCGCGCGGACATGCGCCGCCGCCTGGCGGACATGAAGCTCGCGAAGGGCGAGGTCGAGATGGCGATCCGCGAGTACCGGGGATCGATCGAGATCTACGACCGCGACCCCGAGGCCTACTTCGGTCTCGCGGAGGCCTACCGGCGCAAGGGCCTGCTCCCCGAGTCCGAGAAGGCGCTTCTCGATGCGCTGCGGATCGATCCGAAGCACCAGGAAGCGCGGCTCAACCTGGGGGTTCTCCATCTGCTCCAGGAGCGGTGGCAGGACGCGATCACGCAGAACCAGATCCTGATCGACGACCCGACGTTCCTTCGACCCTCGCGCGCGCTCGTCAACCTGGGCTGGGCCTACTTCAAGCTCGGCAACGTCGAGGAGGCGAAGCGCTCGTTCGAGCAGGCGCTCGCCGAGGATCGCGCGAGCTTCCATGCGCACCTGAACCTCGGGATCGTGCTCTTCGAGGGTGGAGAGGCGCTCGAGTCGATTCGCCACTATCGGGCAGCGATCGCTTCGCTCGAGCGTCGGCCGATCGTGGCCGGCGAGAGCGCCGAGGCGGAGGCGCGCTTTCGCATGGCACAGGCACACGTGAAGCTCGGCCAGCTCGATCAGGCCGTGACCCAGCTGCGAGCAGCCGCGGAACGCGACGGTCGCGGCGAATGGGGCCAGAAGTCGCGCGAATACCTGCAGATCCTGCAGTAGCGCGCGACGCCGCGAATCCCGCCCGCTGCGCTTGTGATCTCGTTCGTGACCGGTACCTTGTCACCCATCGTGAGTGATTCTCAACCTCCACCACTTTGGAGTGTAGATGCGGGAGCTGCGCGGGAGCGTGCTGCAAGCCAGCCTGCCCCGCCTCGTGCGCCGTGGCGCATGGGGGCACGCGCTTCGTCTGCTCGAGAAGAGCCACCCCGCTGACATCGCTCAGGTGCTCGACCGTCTCACCGAGGCGGAGTGCAAGTCGGTCTTCGACCTCATCCGTTCGGGTGAAGTGCGCGCGGCCGTGCTCTCGATGCTCGAGTCCGACACGCGCGCGCAGCTGCTCTCCGAGCTTCCGACGGCGGATGCCGCCGAGATCCTGCGCCAGATGCCGCAGGACGATGCCGCACAGATCCTGCGAGAGCTCCCCGAAGACGTCGCCGACGACGTGCTCACCCACATGGGGGAGGAGGGCGACGAGCTCGGGCAGCTGCTCGAGTATCCTGAGGGAACGGCGGGCGCGATCATGCTGCCTACCTACTTCGCTCTTCCGGCGGGGATCGGGGTACAGGAGGCGATCGAGCGCGTCCGTCGGCACGGCGATTTCGAGGGCAGCTTCTACGTCTACGTCGTCGACGATCACGGTGCGCTCGTCGGCGTGCTCTCGCTGCGCCAGCTGATCCTGCAGCCACCGGACAAGAAGCTGCAGGACTGCATGATCCGCAATCCGATCCGCGTCACGACGGACACGGACCAGGAGGAGGTCGCGGGCATCGTTGCGCGCTACGACCTGCTCGCGGTTCCCGTCGTGAGCTCGTCCAATCAGCTCGTCGGGATCGTCACGGTCGACGATGTGATCGACGTCCTGCGGGAAGAGGCGACGGAGGACATCCTGAAGCTCGCCGGTACGACCGTCGAGGAGGTCATGTCTCCCGGCCTGCTGCGAGGCGCGTGGATCCGCGTCCCGTGGCTGCTCGCGAGCTTCGTCGGTGGGCTCGCGGGGATTTTCCTGCTCGATCGCTTCGAAGGGGTGTTCTACCAAGCGGTGCAGGTCGCCTTCTTCCTGCCCATCATCCTCGGAATGGGCGGAAACGTGGGCAGTCAGTGCGCGATGATCGTCGTGCGCGGGCTCGCGACCGGCCAGCTCGATCTGTCTTCGATCGGCCGGGCGGTCCTGCACCAGATCGGAACCAGCGTGCTGCTCGCAGGTGTATTCGCGCTGGCGCTGGCCGGCTGGGCCTCGTGGCTCGGCTACGGCGCTCCGCGCCTTCCCCTGGCGGTCGGGCTCGGGATCTTCGCCTCCATGACGACGGCAGCGGCGATCGGCACGCTGCTGCCGATCCTGTTTCGCCGCGCGGGTGCGGACCCCGCCATCGCATCGGGGCCGTTCGTCACGACGTCGAGCGACCTCCTGGGGATCCTCACCTTCGGTTGGATCGCGGCCGTGCTCCTCTAGGCAAGGGGCCCGCCGCGTGTGGTCTTCGGCGCGGGGATCCCCTGCTTGCGCGAGGTATCGCGACGGGCGAGCATCGACGGGTCATGCCTGCCGAGTACCGCACTCGCGCCCTGGTGCTGCGGACGTTCGATCAGGGCGAGTCGGATCGGATCGTTCACTTGTTCACCGAAGCGCTCGGACGCGTCTCCGCGATCGCAAAGGGAGCTCGCCGCTCGCGCCGGCGCTTCCCCGGCACCCTCGAGGTCTTCTCGCTGCTCGACGTGCGGCTGGTCGATCCTCCGCGCGCGGTCCTGATGCGGCTCGAGGGAGCGCGGCTCGCCGGGTCCTTCGAGGGACTCGGTGTGGATCTCGGCCGCTATGCGCTCGCCTGTCTGCTCGTGGAGCTGCTCGACCGGCTCACGGCGGAACGCCAAGCGAACCCCGACCTGCTGCGCTTCGCGGTGGGGGTCCTGGAGGTGGTTGCCGTCGAGGAGCCCGATCGGCTGCTCGCGGTCCTCGTGCTCGCGAAGACGATCGCGCGGCTCGGCTTCCGGCCTCAGCTCCTCTCCTGCGGCGGGTGTGGAGCGCCCCTTCCAGATGGGGGCGTGCGCGTGGCATTCGTCCCGCGCGAGGGTGGGTTCGTCTGCTCCGCGTGCCGTGGGCCGGCGGAGCTCGACGTGCCTGCACGGGTTCTGCGTGCGCTGGAGCAGGGAATCCGTACGCCGTTGCGGGACCGCAGGCTGCTGGGCCTCACCGAGGTCGAGATCCGGCGCGTCGAGCTGCTCGTCGCGCGATTCTTCCAATTCCACATCGGATTCGAGCTGCGCTCGGCCCCGTTCCTGCAAGAGACCCTGGAATCGGTTCGGGTTGACGGCCGAACGGCCCCTGGAGATACTGCGCCGTCCCGCTCCGCGAGTGAGGTGGCCGAGGCATTTTCGGCTCGTGCTGCCGTTTCGGAGCGGGCACCGCGCCCCGACGCCGAGAGGTGACCTACGAGAGGAGAGCGAGGAGCCGTGGCCAAGCGAAAGAGCAAGACGGCGGCGAAGCGCGCGACCCGCACCGGAGCCCGCACCCAGGCCTCGGGTGCGAGGGCCGCCGCCAAGCCGAGCCAGGGGCGAAAGAAGGCTGCCGGGGCCAAGTCCCGCAAGGCGAGCGCAGCGAAGCGCAGCACCCCGAAGCCTGCGACGCGACGAGCGACGGCTTCCGGGGATCGCAAGAGCGTCTATTTCTTCGGGGGCGGTCGGGCCGAGGGCCGCGCGGGAATGCGCGAGCTGCTCGGGGGCAAGGGCGCCAACCTGGCCGAGATGAACCGGCTGGGCGTTCCCGTACCCGCGGGATTCACGATCTCCACCGAGGTCTGCACCGACTACTACACCCGCGGCCGCGAGATCGCCCCGGAGGTCCGGCAGGAGGTTCTCGCCCAGCTGGCACGGGTGGAGAAGGTGATGGGAGGCCGCTTCGGGGATCCCGAGCGCCCGCTGCTCGTCTCCGTGCGCTCGGGTGCCCGCGTGTCCATGCCCGGGATGATGGACACGGTGCTCAACCTCGGCCTGAACGACGGCACGGTCGTGGGTCTCGCGCAGGAGAGCGGGGATCGCCGCTTCGCGTACGACTCCTACCGGCGCTTCCTGCAGATGTACGGCGACGTCGTACTGGGGGTCGATCACGACCTGTTCGAGGAGGCGCTCGCCGAGGCGAAGCGCGAGCGCGGGGTGTCGAACGACACCGAGCTCAGCGCCGACGACCTCGCGCGCCTGGTGGTTCGCTACAAGGCGATCGTCGAGGAGCAGACGGGCCATCCGTTCCCCGAGTCCCCGCTCGACCAGCTATGGGGCGCGATCGGCGCCGTGTTCGAATCGTGGCACACCCCGCGCGCCGTGAAGTACCGCCAGCTGCATGGCATTCCCGAGGCGTGGGGAACTGCGGTGAACGTACAGGCGATGGTGTATGGAAACCTGGGCGACGACTCGGCGACGGGGGTGGCCTTCACGCGAGATCCCTCCACGGGTGAGAAGCGCTTCTTTGGCGAGTACCTGCCCAAGGCGCAGGGCGAGGACGTGGTGGCCGGCATCCGCACGCCGCACGCGATCAGCAAGTCGGAGCGCAAGCCCGGGGAGCCGCCCTCCCTCGAGGAGGCGATGCCCTCGTGCTACCGCGAGCTGCGTCAGGTCTCGAAGCGGCTCGAGGAGCACTACCGCGACATGCAGGATCTCGAGTTCACGATCCAGCGCGGGAAGCTGTGGATGTTGCAGACGCGCAGCGGAAAGCGAACGACGCGCGCGGCGGTGAAGATCGCGGTGGACATGGTGCGCGAGAAGCTGATCGATCAGCAGACGGCGATCCTGCGCATCCAGCCCGAGCAGCGCGATCAGATGCTGCACCCCACGCTCGATGCGGCAGCGGCGCCGCCGCCGATCGGGCAGGGGCTTCCCGCCTCTCCGGGTGCGGCGAGCGGCCGCATCGTGTTCACGGCAGACGAGGCCGAGAAGTTGGCGGCCGGCGGCGAGGAGGTGATCCTCGTGCGGCGCGAGACCTCGCCCGAGGACATCCACGGCATGCACGCCGCGAAGGGGATCCTCACCTCGCTCGGCGGGATGACGTCGCACGCGGCGGTCGTGGCTCGCGGCATGGGGAAATGCTGTGTCGTGGGCTGCTCGTCGCTCGCGATCGACAACGGTCGCGGTGTGGCGCGCCTCGGGGGGATCGAGCTCCACGCCGGGGACGTGATCACGCTCGACGGCGCAACGGGAAACGTGTTCAAGGGCGAGGTGCCGACGATGTCGCCCGAGCTCGGTCGCGACTTCCTCACGCTCATGCGTTGGGCCGACGATGCACGTCGCCTGCGCGTGCGCACGAACGCGGACACACCCGGAGATGCCGAACTCGCCGTACAGTTCGGTGCCGAGGGCATCGGCCTGTGCCGCACCGAGCACATGTTCTTCCAGGCAGATCGCATCCTCGCCGTCCGCCGCATGATCCTGTCGGAGACCTCGGAGGAGCGCGCCCTGGCGCTCGCGCAGATCCTCCCCATGCAGCGCGACGACTTCTTCGGGATCTTCCGCGCGATGGGCGGCCGGCCGGTGACCATCCGGCTGCTGGATCCGCCGCTCCACGAGTTCCTTCCGCACACGGAGGAGGAGTCGCGCGTGCTCGCGCGCGACCTCGGAAAGCCCGCGGCAGAGGTCGCACGCAAGGTGGAGGAGCTTCGCGAGTTCAATCCGATGCTCGGCCATCGCGGCTCGCGGCTCGCCATCACGTATCCCGAGATCTACGAGATGCAGGTGCGCGCGATCATCGAGGCCGCCTGTCTGTGCGCAAAGGAGAAGATCCGCACGAAGCCGGAGATCATGCTTCCGCTCATCTTCGGCGCCGAGGAGCTCGGCGTCTTGCGTGAGCTCGTCGATCGCACGGCCGCGCAGGTGCTATCGGAGCGCGGGATCAAGGTGCAGTACAGCGTGGGCACGATGATCGAGGTGCCGCGGGCCGCACTCCTTGCCGAGCGCATCGCGCACACCGCCGAGTTCTTCTCCTTCGGCACGAACGATCTCACCCAGATGACGATGGCGCTCTCGCGCGACGATGCGGGGCGGTTCCTGCCGGTCTACACGAGCCGTGGCCTGCTCTTGGCCGATCCTTTCGTGACGCTCGACGAGGAAGGCGTGGGTGAGCTGATTCGCCTTGGAATCCGCGAGGGCCGCAAGGGGCGGCCGGATCTCAAGGTCGGGATCTGTGGCGAGCACGGCGGGGATCCGCGCACGATCGGCTTCTGTGAACGCGTGGGGCTCGACTACGTGAGCTGCTCGCCGTTCCGGGTGCCGATCGCACGTCTCTCGGCGGCGCAGGCGGCGATTCGTGCGGGGAGCGCTGCATGACGGCCCGCGCGGCCCGGATGATGCTGATCGCAGGCCTGATCGGTGCCTGCGGATGGGGCAGCGGCCGCGGCCTTCCCTCCACCACGGCGGAGCCCATCGACGTGGTGGCGTTCGCGGAGCGCATCGACGAGTTCTACGGCGCGCTCGCAGGCGTTCCTCTCGATAGTGCGTATACCTACGAGGATCGTCGCCTGCGCCCGTACTTCCGGGACGAGGCCTCGTTCGCCGACTACTACGCGGCGTTGGCGAACCGCGTGCGCGAGGCGAACCTGCGCAACGCCCGCCCGTCCGAGGTTCGCGTGAGGGAGTTTCGCTTCGAGGATCCCCGGACGGCGATCGTCGAGGTGGAGATCGTCGGCGAACACCGGCGTGAGCTGCTGTTCTGGGGCATCGATCTGGCTCGCCGTGACACCTGGCAGCTCGTCGACGGTGCGTGGGTCCTGGCTCCCGACAAGCTCTGATCCGCCCCCGCCGACTGCCCACGAATGGGAAGTGGACTACCCACTCCACTGCAGGGGGTGCACGCGCGCTTCTCACCCCTTCTCGCCGCTTCCGGCGCTTCGGACGGAAGTTGCGTCCCCCGGAGGCTCTCCTTCGGCTGGCATGGCCGTTGCTGATCCCTCTCTTTGCCGTGGAGCCGATCGAGGGGCGGCTCCGCCGGGCGAAAGATGGGGCGGAAACAGTGGGCAAGGCGGATCTCGAGCTCGTCGAAGCCATCCGATCCGGGGATCCGAGCGCGTTCGAAGGCCTCTATCGCAGCTACTTCCGGCGCGTACATGCCTACGCGATGCGCAAGCTCGGCGATGCGACGGAGGCCGAGGACGTGACCCAGGAGGCCTTCGAAGCCGTCCTCACCGGGATCGGGCGCTTCGAGGGACGGTCCCGGCTCTCGGTGTGGGTCTACGGGATTGCCCGCAATCTCGTGAATAACCGCTTGCGGCGCCGCGGCGGGCATCGCCTGATCTCGCTCGACGATCTGCCTTCCGAGCTGGCCCCGTCGGATCCCGGACCTGAGGCGCAGGCCGAGGCCCGGCAGTCCTGTGCACGGATCCAGGGAGCGATCGAGTCCCTTCCGGCCGATCAGCGTCGGATCTTCGAGCTCCGGCACGAGCGGAGGTTCGCGATCCGGAAGATCGCCGCGATCATGGAGCGCAGCGAAGACGCCGTGAAGTCGAGCCTCTACCGCACGCGGCGCACCCTCGCCGCCAGCCTTCCCGGCGAACCCCCTGCGCCAGGCATCTGAGCCGTCGGTCACGGGCGCGAGTCCGTACCGTCCTCCCCCTTACCAGGATTTTCCGCCACCTATCCCGGGACTCCGCCCACACTACGAGAGAGCGAGGGATGGACGGAGAGATCCGGGGAGGATCCGTGACGGGTGGACGCCGCATGCGCGAGACGACGCACGAGGTACGTGAGGCGCGAGGAGCCCGGTTCTCGCCCCGGTCCTTCGGGCGCGCGTTCTGGGATGGGGTGGAGCGGGAGACCGAGGCGGCCGATCCCGCCGACCTGCTCGAGTTCCTGTCTCCGCGCGAGGCGCCACCGGCTCGGCCCGGCTTCGAGCGCGTGCTCGCGATGCATCTACGCGAGCTCTTGCGCCTTCGTCGGCAGCACTAGCGCGAGCGCCGCGGCTCCTCGATTGCCGGTCCGGCGCGTCGCGGCTACCTCTTCTTGCCGCATGCGCTCTCTTCGCAAGCGGCTCACGCCGCGTCTGCTCGTCGTCTACGCATTGGCGGCCGCGATCCTGTGGCTCGCACGGCCCACGTGGATCTCGATCCTCGTCGGAATCGTCCCCATCGCGGCCGGAGAGGGGCTGCGGCTGTGGGCGACCGGATTCCTGCACAAGAACGACGCGCTCACGACGGCCGGACCCTACGCCTACGTCCGCCACCCGCTGTATCTCGGAACGCTCCTCGTCGCGATGGGCTTCGCGATCATCGCGAACAGCCTTCCGTCCACCCTCCTCTTTGCCGGCTTCGTGGCGGCCTACTTCGGCTACTACATGCCCTACAAGGACCGCATCGAGGGAGCGCGGCTCGAAGCGCTCTACGGGGATGCGTTCCGGCGCTACGCGGTGGCCGTTCCTCGCCTCGTCCCTCGCTTCACACCCTACGTTCCCCTGCGTGCAGACGGGGGAGGGGGGATGGAGTGGGATCGGGTCCGCTTCTCCGACAACCACGAGCTCGGCATGGCGATGGTGATCGCCGCGGGCGTGCTCGCGATGGTGGTGCGCTGGGCGCTCGCCTGAGCCGCGCGGATCTCGGCCGCCCCGGCGTTCGCGTGCTGAATCTCGGGGGCTTTGCAAACCCCGACGTGCTCTACGTGCCCTGTGCGGACGGTGCGCGGGTCGTAAAGGACTATGCGCGGCGCAGCGCCTTGGTGCAGAGGCTCGTGGCTCCGGTCCTCGTGCGGCACGAGACGGCGATGCTCGCTCGCTTGGAGGGTGTGCACGGCGTTCCGCGGCTTCGCGAGCGGATCGACCGGCTCGCCTTCGCCATGGAGTACCTCGAGGGGCACGCGCTGCGACGCAGCCGGTTCGCGAACGCCCTCCCTTCCGCATTCTTCGACGAGCTCGAACGGATCCTCGCCGCGCTCGCCACGCGCGGTGTCGCGTATCTGGATCTCCGGAGCCCGACCAACATCCTCGTGCGGCCCGATGGCTCTCCTTCGCTCGTGGATCTGGCGAGCGCATTCGCGCTGCCGCTGCCGCGGGCGCTGCGCTCGTGGATCGATCGCAGGGCCGTGCGCAAGCTGAGGAAACGGTTCCAGGGGGACCACCCGCGTTGCGCGGCCATACCCGCGCCGTGGGAGGAACGCGATCTCAAGGTCGGGGGAACGCGGCTTCACGTTCGCGAGCGCGGCGCCGAGGGCGATCCCGTTCCCGTGCTGCTCCTCCACGAAGAGGGACGGTCCTCCGTCGTCTTCGATCCCGTGCTCGACCGCGCCGCGGCGCATGGGCGGCGTGCGATCGCAGTGGACCTGCCGGGATGCGGCCGATCGCGTCGGCGCGTGCGCGATCGCTCGCCCGCGGCCGTGGCTCGTGTCCTGGCGGCGCTCGTCGATGCGCTGCGGCTCGACCGCGTCGACGTCGTGGGATGCGGATGGGGTGGGCTCGTCGGGGGGGCGCTCTCGGCGGCCGAGCCCGGGACCGTGCGTTCCC
>CAZOTO010000068.1:0-15978 GCA_964582775.1 uncultured Myxococcales bacterium | reverse complement strand
AGGCGGGGCGCAGCGAACCGCCGACGATCGTGACCGGGTTCTGGTGCTCGCTTGCGCCCGAAGACGCACAGGCGAAGCTCGAGAGCTACGTCTACGAGTACCTGAAGATCGCGAACGAGGACGTGGCGCGCGCAGTCGCGAAGACGATGTACATGAGCCGTCCCGACGCCGTGCGCCGGGGGCTCGATGCCATCGAGGCGCTCGGCTGCGACGAGGTGATCCTGTCGCCCGCGACGGCGGAGCTCGCCGAGGTGCACCGCGCGGCGGAGATCGTCGCCCGCCGCTGAGCGCTACTTCACGACGACGGTGCCCTTCACCTGCGGGTGCTCCTTCATGTGATAGGAGTACGTTCCGGGTTCCTCGAACACGCGCCGATACTGGGCGTCCTTCGCGAGCGGCGGACTCGTGAACGATCCGTCGTCCGCGACGAGCGTGTAGCCATCCGGCATGGCGGCCATGTTGTGGAAGATCACCGCCTCGCCCGCCGAGATCGTCACCTCGGGGCGATCCACCTTCGTGTGGAACAGGTGGACCATCACGTCTGCCGCCCACGCGGACGACGCCGCCAGTACCACCGCCGTCACCAGTCCGGCCATCGCCGCTCGCATCGCCATGTCGAAGCTCCTCTGGCCCGGCGCAACGGACGTTGGGCACCGGGCGCAGCTGCAGCGTAGCCGGCGGCAAGGACCCCGCAACGACCGCGCGCGGGCGATCCGCACGGGGACGGCTCCCGCACTCGCCTGCCCGCACCGCCGATTCGTGGCATTCTCGGGGCCGACCCAGGGACGAAACGAGCGACGAGGAGGAATGGGTGGGCGAGGCCGACGAACCGCCGGAGCCGGAGAAGCTGCGAATCCTCTGGATCGTCTCGAAGCTCACCTGGCAGGGCGGCGTGGGACGTGTGATCGCGGGCGCGACGAAAGCGCTGGCCGCGCGCGGACACGAGGTGCACGTCGCAGGTCCCGCGCCCGACGGAGCCCCCGAGCCCCTCGCACACGTCCACGTGCATCCGTGGCCCAAGCGGCGCGCGAAGATCGCGCAGCTTCCGGATTGGGTGCGAACGCAGCGGTCGATCCGCGCGCAGGTGATCCACTTCCACTCCGCGCTCCCCCACGGCGAGCTGATCCTCGCCGCGCGCATCCTGCGCGGATGGCTCGGCGCGCCACGCCTCGTGGTGACTCCGCACAGCTCGCGTCCCTTTCCCAAGCGCCGCTCGCGCCTGGGGCTGCGCGTCGCCGACGTCGTGATCGCTCCCTCGGCGTGGGCCGCGAGCTCGGCGCGCAGCGCCGGCGCGCCTGCGCACGGCACGTACGTGGTTCCGGGAGGGATCGATCCCCTGCCCGAGCCGGCGCCGCACGGGCGCGAGCCGCTCGTCGTGCTCTTCGGCCGCCTCGTCGGCATCAAACACGCGGATGTGTTGCTCGATGCCTTCGACGAGGTGGCGGTCTCGCGTCCCGCGTGGCGGCTCGTGATCGCGGGAGAAGGCCGCGAGCTCGAGCCGCTGCGGGCACGGGCCCGCCAGGCGCGCTGTGCCTCGCGGATCGATCTGCCCGGAGCCGTGTACGGCGAAGCGAAGCGCGAGATCCTCGCGCGCGCCTCGATCGGGGTCCTCGCCTCCGCGCGGGAGAGCTTCGGCGGTGCGCTGCTCGAGTACCAAGCGCACGGCATCGCCTGCATCGCGAGCGACATCGGCGCACTGCGCGAGCTCGCGCAAGAGGGCCGCGCCGCGTGGCTGGTTCCGCCCGGTGACCGCGCCGCCCTCGCCGAGGGGCTCGGCGCGCTCATGGACGACACGGATCTGCGTCGGGAGCTCGGACGAGCCGCGATCGAGGTGGCGAGCGAGCATCTGTGGCCCGCCATCGCGAGCCGTTACGAGGCGATCTACCGCTCCTGCGTCGCGCGCCGCGGATGACGGGAGAACGCGCGGGAGACCGGCCCGGGCGCACCGGACCGGTCTCCCGCTCCGCATCCACGCCCCCCCGCTAGATGCGGAACTGCCCGACGAGCTGGCGCATGCGCGCCGAGAGCGACTCGAGCTCGTGAGCGGATCCATTCACCGTCTTGGCGGCATCCGTCGCCTCGCGCACGCCCTCGCTCACCCCGAGGATCGCCTTGGCTACCTCGGCCGTTCCCGCCGAAGCCTCCTCCATGCTGTGCGCGATCTGCCGCGAGCCCGCGGCGAGCTCCTCCACGCGGCGCGCCGCCTCGCTCGCACCCACCGAGCAGTCCTGGACGGACGCGCTGATCGATCGCGCTGCATCCGAGAGCGCCGCCACCGAGGACGAGATCTCGTTCGTCGCCCCGCGCTGCTCCACGACCGCACGCGCGATGTGCTGGGAGATGCCGCTGATCTCCTCGATCACCTGCACGATCTCGCCGATCGAGCGCGCGGAGTCGTGCGCGCTCTGCTGCACCGCCTCGATGCGCTCGCGGATCTCACCGGTCGCCACTGCGGTCTGCTTCGCCAGCTCCTTCACCTCGTTCGCGACGACCGCAAAGCCCCGACCTGCGCTGCCTGCGGACGCGGCCTCGATCGTGGCATTGAGCGCGAGCAGGTTCGTCTGCTCGGCGATGTCGTTGATCACGCTCACGACCTTGCCGATCTCCTCGGCGGACGTACCGAGCGTACCCATCGTCCCATCGGCGCGCTTCGCGCTCTCGGTCGCCTTGCGCGCGGTGTCGGCGGCGTGCGTGGCGCTGTCTGCCACGACCCCGATCGAGGCCGTCATCTGCTCGATCGACGTCGCCACCGTGCCCACGCGATCCGAGACACCCGACACGCGTTCCGAGACGTGCGTGAGCGTCGTCGACATCTCCTCCACGGCCGCCGCCATCGTTCCCACGTTCTGCGTCGAGAGCTGGAGCGCCTGCGAGACTTCGTTCACGCTCTGCGACATCTGCTCCGTCGCACCGGCCACGGTGTCGGTCTGCTCGTTCATCTGCTCGGCGCGCGACGTGAGCTGAGAGGCCACGGAGGACAGGTGGCTCGCCGATCCCCCCAGCAGCTCCGCTTCGCGCGCGAGATCGACGACGATCTTGCGGATCTTCTCGACGAAGGTGTTGAACCAACGGCCGAGCTCGCCGAGCTCGTCGCTGCGATCCTGATCCACGCGCTGCGTGAGGTCGCCCTCCCCCTCCGCGATGTCGCGCAGCCGCGCCACCAAGGCACCGATCGCGGCGAGGATCGAGTGCAGCACCCAGACACCGCCCGCCACCGTGAGGCCGCCGAGCAGCAACCCCGCCGCTCCAATCAGTGCGCGCTTGCGGCTCGCCTGCGCGCGCAGCTCGGTCGCCCGCGCCCGCAGGCCATCGGACATCTGATCCTCGACCGACTTCATCAGGTCGATCTTGCGGGTGATCGCATCGAACCAGCGGCTGGGATCCTGCCCGAAGCCGCCCTCGAAGGCCCTCGTGCGCGCGATCTCGCGAAATCGCTCGACGTCGGCCACGGCGGTGTCGCGCATGGCGCGATCGTAGAGCTGCTGGCTTTCACCGTCGGCGTAGTCTTCGAATTGGCCGAGCAGGCAGCTCTGCTCCGCGACCTGCGAGACGAAACGCTCGAACATCCCGGGGCCGAAGCGATCCGCCGAGAAGGCGTTCGTCATCACCGCGCGCTCGAGTCCGGCCCGCTCCTTCGCCGTGAGGAACGCCACGTAGCCCGCCAATCGCACGGTGAGCTCGGCGTTCGCGCTGAGCGTCGTCATGACCTCGATCGTCTCGATGAGCGACGCATTCAGATCCGTGTAGTAGCCGATCGCTTCGTCGGCTCCGATCTCCTGCCGCAGGATGGCGGCACGTCTGGACTCGAGCCGATCGAGCCGCGAGAGCGCGGCGTCGAGCTTGTCGCGGAACACGCTCCCCATCCCATCCACGTCGACGTCCCGCAGGTACGAGCGGAAATCGGCGAGGGCCGTGTTCGTGAGGTCGATCTCGTGCTCGAGCTCGGTGCGGAACTTCGTCCCGGCGCTGCCGAGGAAGCCCGCCGCCATCCCGCGCTCCGGCTGGATCTCGTGGACCAACGCGCTCAGCCGCACGGCGAGCTCCACCAGCCGGTCGAGCTGCGCCATGTCCCGCACCTCCGCGTTCTGGACGGAGAAGTCGCGCATGCCGAAGGTCAACCCCCCGGCCAGTGGCAACGCCAGCAGAATGATCAGCTTCGTCCGGATCTTCATCGCATCCCCTCCCACCTGCGGGCCGACGGCTCGATCTCATTCCCACATAAGTGGATCGATACGTTCTGATGGAAACGACCCGCAGTCGCGTTCCCGATCGGGGAACACATGTTCCACCTTTAGGCTCACAAGAATATTTTCCCGTGAGAGGAATTCGGACCGCCGCAGCTCCGGGGCGCACATCTCGATTCCGTGGGGTCGATCGCCTACCCTCGCCGAGCGTCGATCGGCGTCGCTGGAGTGCAGGAGGTTCGCGTGGCGGCAAAGAAGGGCGAGGATCGACCCGGGGTCATCCCGCCCTGGGACCCCACGAAACGCACGGGCGCGGGAGCCTGGGAGCAGAAGCGACGTCTGGCGCGAGCAATGCGCCTGGTGATCGAGCGGCTGGTCCCGAGCAATGCGCCCGAAGCGGAGCTTCGCGTGGCAGCGGATGCGCTCGAACGCTACGCAGAGCAGCTGAAGAGCCACCCGCGATTGAAGCGCATGGAAGGACATCCCGAAGCCGCGACCGCGGGCGACGTGGGCGCGTTCTTCGACCAGAGCCCCCTGATCGGACTGGCGAACCCGCTCGCACCGCCGATCACGATCGGGCAGACGGGAGAGCG
Organism: uncultured Myxococcales bacterium; assembly: GCA_964582775.1. Classification (GTDB taxonomy): domain Bacteria; phylum Myxococcota_A; class UBA9160; order SZUA-336; family SZUA-336; genus CAZOTO01. The sequence continues at coordinate 11,201 of CAZOTO010000068.1, read as the reverse complement.
CACGGCCGCGGGACGCGTCGTGTTCGGATCGGCGTACGAGGGCCCGCCGGGGAGCGTGCACGGCGGCTACGTCGCGGCGGCCTTCGACGAGGTTCTCGGCTGGGTGCAGTCACTCGGAGGCAATCCGGGCTTCACGGGAACGCTCGAGGTTCGCTACCTACTGCCCACTCCGCTGCACACCGAGCTCTTCTTCGAAGCGGAGTGGCTCCGCACCGAGGGGCGCAAGACGTTCACGCGGGCACACGTGCGCGCAGGAGACCGAATCACCGCGGAAGCCAAGGCGATCTTCGTGTCGGTGCCGCGCGAGCGGATCGACGCGCTCATGGCGCGGCGCGCGGAGCTCGAGCAGAAGCATCTGGCGAAACGAGACGAGGGCTAGAGCCCGGCAAGCGAGGAGACGGCGATGAAGATCACGAGCGACAGCTTCCGCCACGGTGGACGCATTCCCGAGGAGTTCGCCTTCGGCAAGCACCATCCCAGCCACCACGTGGAGCTCGCGGGCAATCGCAATCCGCACATCACCTGGTCGGATCTACCGTCGGGCTGCCGCTCCCTCGTGCTCCTCTGCCACGACTCGGACGTGCCCACGCGCCCGGACGACGTGAACCAGGAGGGGCGCACGGTACCGGCGAGCCTGCCACGCGCGGACTTCGTCCACTGGGTGCTCGTGGATCTCGACCCGGCGAGCGGCCCCCTTCGCGCGGGGGAGTTCTCCGAAGGCGTGACGGCCCGCGGAAAGAAGGGCCCCGAGGGCGGCCCCCGTGGCACGCGCCAGGGCAAGAACGACTACACGGGCTGGTTCGCCGGAGATCCCGACATGGCGGGATCCTACTTCGGATACGACGGTCCGTGCCCGCCGTGGAACGACGAGATCGTGCACCACTACCACTTCACGCTCTTCGCTCTCGACGTAGCGCGCTGCCCGGTCGAAGGGGCGTTCTCCGCACAGGACGTCTTGAATGCGATCCAGCGGCACGTGCTCGCGAGCGCTTCGATCACCGGAACGTACGCGGTGAATCCACGTGCCATCGAGGTGGCTCCGAAGAGCGAAGGAAGCTGCTGCGGATCCTGCAGCTAGGAAGGTCCTTCGCACCGGGCGCGTGCGACGGCGCTCACGCCTGCAGGGGATCCAGACCCGCCAGGCGCAGCAGGCTGCCGCGGAAGAGCTCGCGCGAGCGCGCGAGCCCGGAGCGCTCGTCGAACGGGAGCCTCGACAGCAGGCCGTACACCAGCGCATAGGCGATCTCGGCGGCGTCGTGCGGAGAGAGTCCGCGCGCGAGCTCCGTCTGCTCGAAGGTCTTCTCCAGGACGTCGAGCATCTCGCGGTCGAAGGCGAGGGCGGCGCGGCGCATCCTCGCGTTGTGGACCGACAAGCCCTTCATCTCGACCACCACGCGCAGCAGCGACCGGATCGCGGGCGTGTCGTCGAACACGAAGCTCACGAACGCGTCGATCCACTCCCGCGGCGTCGCACCGACGATCGCGCGAATGGGCTCGAGGGTGCGGCGGCACAGGAACTCGAAGTAGTACTCGAGCACGGCCTCCTTGCCCGCGAAGTAGTAGCGGACGTGGCTCGGCGCCATACCCGCCTCGGCCGCGAGGTGCGCGAGCGTGGTCCGCGCGTAGCCTCGCTTCTCGATGCAGCGGTGGAGTGCTCGGCCGATCTCGGCGCGGCGATCCCGCACCCTCGGCCCGGATGTCTTCGCCATGAAGGAGTTCCGATCGCGGAGGCGGTGTGCTCGCCGACCTCTCGGAAAAAACTTTCTTTGTCGGAAATATCACAAGGGCTCGCTCCCCGTCAAAACGGAGGCGAGCCCCGATCCGCCGTCCGGAGCGAAGCATCCGAGCGCCGGGCGGTGGATTCCGATCCGGGGGAGCTTCCCCCGGATCGGAGTCCACGAGGATCCGCCCGCGCTACTGGGCGCGAGCGAGCAGTGCCGGCTCGCCGTCGACCTCGCCCACGATCCCGAGCACGTGGCCCTCGCGATCGTACGCAGTCACGGCATCGACGCCGCGTACGACCCGCAGGTAGTGCGCCTTGCCGTTCGTCTCCGTGATCTCGAGCGCGATCGAGCCGTCGGGAAGCAGGCTCGACACCGCCGTCTCGCCATTCGGCCCCTGCACGACGCGCTTCGTACCCGCGTCCGCCTCGAGCGCCGGGTTCTTGCCCGTCCAGAACTCGATGGAGTTCACGATGATCGCATCGATCCACGAAGCGAGCCCGTAGACCGGAAGGATCGCGAGCACCAGGAACGCGAGCTCCTGGACCCATTTGTCCTCGCTCACCTCCTGATTGAACTTGTAGACCTTGCGCACGAGCTCGAAGCGGCCGAAGCAGGCCGTGGTGGCGAGGGGAACGAAAGCCGCGATGGCGAGCACCGCGACGGCACGTCGAAACGCACTTCCCTGAGAGCCATTGAGTTGCATGTGAATCTCCTAGGGGGGCTGTTGCTCGAGAATCGCTCCGAAGAGCGCAGCGACAACGTATCGGAGTCGGGGCATCGGACACAAGCGAAAGCACGCCCGACGAGCCGTGGCAGATCGGCGACGGCTGTGCGACGGTGGCCCGCGAAGAGAGCACCTGCCGTGAATCGAATCGACGACGACCTTCCACTCGGCCGAGTGAGCGAGATTCCCGATGTCGCCAGCCCCGAGCTGCTGCGCGGTGTGCCTCGCGCGATCGCCCGCACGGCCCTCGGGATCGGAGCGTCCCTTCCCTTCCACGGGTACGACCGCTGGAACGCCTACGAGCTGTCCTGGCTCGACCCGCGCGGAAAACCCGCCGTGGCCACGGCGCAGCTGCGCTACTCGTGCGAATCGCCGCGCATCGTGGAATCGAAGTCTCTCAAGCTCTACCTGGGATCGCTCCATCTCACGCGGTTCGCGGATGTCGATGGCGTGCGCGAGCGGATCGCGCGCGATCTCGAGACCACCTGCGGCTCGGCGGTCCGGGTCCGGATCGATCCCTCTATGCACTTCGACCCCGCCGAGATCGGCGATCTGCCGGGGACGTGCATCGACGGCCTCGCGCTCGACGTCGAGACCTACGAGCCCGATCCCTCCCTGCTCGCACTGCGCAGCGGTGCCGCGGGAGATGTCGAGGAGACGATCCACACCCATCTGTTGCGCAGCAATTGTCCGGTGACAGGGCAACCCGACTGGGCGAGCCTTCTCGTGCGCTACCGCGGGCCGGCGATCGACCACGCATCCCTGCTGCGATACGTGATCTCCTACCGCCGGCACACGGGCTTCCACGAGGCGTGCGTGGAGCGCATCTTCGTCGACCTCTCGCAGCGCTGCCGCACGCGCGCGCTCACGGTCGCCGCGTACTACACGCGCCGCGGCGGCCTCGACATCAACCCCTTTCGCAGCGATTTCGAGGCGGAGGCACCTGCCGTGCGCCTGCGCCGGCAGTAGCCGCAAGCGAGGAGACCCCCACGCATGAGACGAGCCGTCGTCGTGCTCTCCGGCGGACAGGATTCCACGACCTGTCTCTTCTGGGCGCTGCGCGAGTTCGGGCGCGGAAACGTAGAGAGCCTCACCTTCGACTATGGACAGCGCCACCGCATCGAGCTCGCGTGCGCCGAGCGCGTGGCCGCCCTCGCGGGGGTTCCCCATGCGCTCCTGCCGATCGACACCTTCGCGGCGCTCGGCGGCAACGCGCTCACCGACGAACGCCGCGAGGTTCCCGAGCGCGCCGATCCCGCGCACGGCCTTCCCGACACCTTCGTCCCCGGGCGCAATCTCGTCTTCCTCACGTTCGCCGCCGCCTATGCCTATCCGCGCGGGATCACGGAGCTCGTGGTCGGAGTGGGCCAGGCGGACTACAGCGGGTACCCCGACTGCCGCGAGAACACGATGCACGCTCTCGAGACGGCGCTGCGTCTCGGCATGGAGCGTGCGTTCGCGATCCATGCGCCGCTCATGCATCGATCGAAGGCGGACACGGTGCGCTTGGCGCGCGCGGTGGGAGCGCTCGAGGCGCTCGCCTGGACCCACACGTGCTACCGGGGCGAGCAGCCGCCGTGCGGCCGCTGTCCTGCTTGCGCGCTTCGCGCAGACGGATTCCGCGAGGCGGGGATCGCGGATCCGCTCGTGGAACGTCTCGCGATCCGGCGAGCGTGAGCCCTACCCCTCACTCGCAGGGGGGGGATCCACCGCAGCCACCCATGCAACCCCAAGATCTTGGATACATCCGGCGCCGGATGCGACATACTGTCCGCGGGAGCATGGCTCGGACGGGCTCCGGGCGAGGGAGCGTAGCGGGAGCTTGAAGGGCAGAGCGGTACTGGTCGTGGACGACCAGCCCGAGGTGGCGCGCGCACTGGTTCGGCTGCTGCGCACCGACGGCATCGAGGCCGAGAGCGTGAGCGACGCCCTCGAAGCCCTGCGTATCGCCGAGGAGCGCTCCTTCGACGCCGTGCTGAGCGACGTGTGCATGCCCGGCATGGACGGACTCAAGCTCCTCGGCCGGCTGCGCGAGGTCGCACCGTCGACGCCGGTCATCCTGATGACGGGCTTCGCGACGATCGATTCCGCAGTCGAGGCGATGAGCGCCGGCGCCTTCCACTACGTGTCGAAGCCGATCCGGCACGACGAGCTTCGCGTCGTGCTGGACCGCGCGTTCTCCCATCGCTCGCTCGAGCAGGAGAACCGGCTGCTGCGGCTGGTGGCAGACCGCTCCGAGGGATTCGCGGGGCTCGTCGGTCGCAGTGCCGCCATGCGCGAGCTCTTCTCGGCGATTCGCAAGATCGCCTCGTCGCGGGCGAGCGTGCTCGTCACCGGCGAGAGCGGCACCGGCAAGGAGCTCGTCGCCCGCGCCATCCACTCCGCCGGAGATCGCGCCCACCAGCCGTTCGTGCCGGTGAACTGCGCGGCCATTCCCGAAGGCGTGCTCGAGAGCGAGCTCTTCGGCCACGTGCGCGGTGCGTTCACCGGCGCGACCCAATCGCGTCCGGGACTCTTCGAACGTGCCGCCGGGGGAACGCTCTTCCTCGACGAGATCGGGGACATGGCGCCGGGTCTGCAGAGCAAGCTGCTCCGCGCGCTGCAGGACGGAGAGATCCGCCCGGTCGGAGGCAGCGACACCCGGCACGTGAACGTGCGCGTGATCGCGGCGACGAATGCGAACCTGGCCGAGCGCATGGAGTCGGGCCGGTTCCGCAGCGATCTCTACTACCGCCTGAACGTGATCTCGCTGCGCATTCCCCCGCTGCGGGAGCGGCCCGAGGACATCCCCCTCCTCGCCGAGACGTTCGTGCGGGGTTTCGGCGCGGATCGCGGGCTCGTGCTCTCCCCCGAGGCGATCGATCGCCTGTGTGCGTACGACTGGCCTGGAAACGTGCGTGAGCTCGAGAACGTGATCGAGCACGCGACCGTGCTCGCCGAGGGCCGAGAGATCGGGCCACGGGATCTGCCGATCCCCAACGGCGCGGAAGGACTCGAGCCCAAGCCGCCGAGTGGGTTCCTCGGTGAGGCGATCGCGCGCGGGCTCACGCTGCGCGCGCTCGAGGATCTGTACATCCGCGAGATGCTCGTCGCGACGGGCGGCAACAAGGTGCGCGCCGCCGAGCTGCTCGGAGTCCATCCACGCACGCTGCATCGCCGCAATCCCCGCGACTGAGTCCCGGCACGCATCGTCCGCCGGACTCATTTGCTACGATGCGCGCCCACTCGAAGCCCACCGACTCCGGCGCAGCGCACGGCATCGGTTTCGCCGTGCTCCGGAAGGGTGACTCACCGAATCGACATGGTTCTCGCGGATCTCCTGACACCCGAACGGATCCGGCTCGACCTGCAGGCCACCGACAAGTGGGACCTCATCGAGCAGCTCCTGGACATCGCGTGCGAAGCGCTCGAGGCTCCGCGCCGGGCCGCGCTACGCCCGCCCCCGGGCGCCGCCCGGATCCGCGCCGCCGTCCTCGATGCGGAGAAGCGTCACTCCACCGGCATCGGGCACGGCTGCGCGATGCCTCATGCGCGGATCCCCGGCCTCGAGAAGCCGATCGCATACCTCGCAGTGCTCCCTCGTCCCCTCGACTACGGCTCGCCGGATGGCGTTGCGGTCCGCGTCGTCTGCCTGCTGCTCGTCCCCGCCGATCAGCCCGCGCTCCCTCTCAAGATCCTGGCCGAGATCGCCGGGCGCCTCTCCGAGAGCGAGGTACGAGACTCCCTGCACGCAGCGGCGGATCCGAAGGCGATCCACGCGCTGCTGCGCGACCGCGCAGAGAAGAGCCGACACACGGTCACCGCGCGCAGCATCATGCGCCCGCCGCGCTTCGACATCCATCCGGACACTCCGCTCACCGTGGTCACCCAGCTCATGCAGGAACACGGAGTCGAGGCTTCGAGCGTCACCGAGCGCGACGGGACGCTCGTGGGCGAGATCCATTGCGACCTGCTCTTCCGCTCGGGCATGCCCGAGTTCTTCGGACGGCTGCACAGCGTCGCCTTCCTGCGGAACTTCGACCCCTTCGATCGCTACTTCGAGATGCTGAAGTCGGCGGTCGCGCGCGACGTGATGTCGACCCGCTTCGCCGCGGTTCCGGAGACGGCCACCCTGCTCGAGGTGGTCTTCGAGCTCTCCGTGCGCAACCACGAGAAGGTCTTCGTCGTGCGCGACGGCAAGCGAATCGGCGTCATCGATCGCAGTGCGGTGCTGAGCCGCATCCTCTCCGTCTAGGTTCCCTCCATGCTCCTCTCCCTCGCCATCTTCGTTCTCGTCTACGTCCTGATCGCCTTCGAGATCGTGGACAAGGTGACGGCCGCCCTCGCGGGAGCCTCCGCGGTGTTGATCCTCCAGCTCGTACCCTACGAGGCGGCGATCGCGGCGATCGACATGAACGTCGTCTTCCTGCTGATCGGGATGATGATCGTGATGGGCATCCTCGCCGACACCGGTGCCCTCGACTGGCTCGCCATCACTCTCGCGCAGCGTGCGAAGGGCGACGCCAAGAGGATCGTGCTGCAGTTCCTGCTCGTGACGGCGATCCTCTCGGCCTTCCTCGACAACGTGACCACCGTGATCCTGATCGCTCCGATCACGATCCTCATCACGCAACTGCTCGAGGTACCCACCGCTCCGGTGCTGATCCTCACCGCGATCTTCTCGAACATCGGAGGCACGGCCACGTTGATCGGTGATCCCCCGAACATCGTGATCGGCTCAGCGACCCACCTCACCTTCAACGACTTCCTCGTCCACCTCGGGCCGATCATCGTCGCCGTCACCGCCGTCTGCCTCGCCTACGCTCACTTCCAGCTCGGAGCGAGGCTCGATGCACCCGAGTCCGCTCGCAGCCGGCTGAGGATCGCGCAGCCGGAGCTGGCGATCCTCGACGCGTCGCGGCTGCGGCGAAGCCTCGTGGTGCTCGGCTTCATCCTCGCCGGCTTCTTCGCGGGTCATGCCTTCGGCATCGAGCCGGGGATCGTCGCCCTCGGTGGGGGAACCGCGATGGTGATCGTGTGCCGGGCCGACATCCACGACGTCCTCCCCAAGATCGAGTGGGGGACGATCCTCTTCTTCATCGGCCTCTTCCTGTTGATCAGCGCCCTCGAGCACAACCAGGTCTTCCGCACCGCCGGCCACCACCTGGTCGAGATGACGAGCGGGAACCTGCGGCTCACCGCCATGGCGATCCTGTGGGTCGCAGCGATCGCGTCGGCGATCGTCGACAACATTCCGCTCGTGATCGCGATGATCCCCCTCATCGAGGCAATGGTGCCCGATCTCGCGGGTCAGGCCGGCCTCGAAGCCTCCTCGAGCGAGGCGATGGCGACGATCGCCGAACCCCTCTTCTGGAGCCTCGCGCTCGGCGCCTGCCTCGGCGGCAACGGCACGCTGATCGGCGCATCGGCCAACATCGTGATCGCCCAGATCGCGAACCGTAACCGCTGCCCGATCACGTTCTGGAGCTTCACGAGGTCGGCGTTCGGGATCATGCTGACGACGCTGGTGCTGAGCAGCGCCTACGTCTGTCTGCGTTACTTCTGAGCCCGAGCGCCGCAGCGGCGTCCGCGGTCCGGCGCCGGGCGGACGACACCATCCCATGTAGGCCGGCTCCCCCGCATGCCGCGTCGCTCGATCCGTGCTCTCCACCTCCTGACAATCTGTCCATCGGGAAGCGGTGAATCGACAGATTGTCAGGATCGCGAGCGAGATCGCAGCGCTCGCCCCCCATGATTGCGACGCCCATGCGCGTCGCGAACGCGGCACGCTCCTTGCTCCGGCGAACGGTGCCCGCACGCGCTCGGCGCCGTGCGGACTCGTGGGGGAGGAATCACCATGGCTCACGCCAACCTGGCGGCCCGCCCGCCAGAGAGATCCCGGATCGCAACGCGTCTCTCTGCACCCGACGGCGATGCCGCCGGCTCGTACGAAGAGGGCGAGGATTCGCTCACACCGCTGCTGCGGCTCGCCGCCATCGAGCCCTGCCAGATGATGGTCGAGGTCGCGATGCGCGTACAGACGTCGCTCGCGGACGATCGCACGCGGGTCTTCCTCGAGGTGGATCACGACACACCCGCGCTCTTCGCGGACCGCCGGCGGCTCGAGCTCGCTCTCGAGGAGCTCGTCGTGAATGCGCTCGAGGCCATGCCGCAGGGCGGCTATCTGCACCTGGAGGCCTCCGGCACACCCTCCGAGGAGAAGCCACGCCGCGTCGTGCTGCGGGTGTCGGACACCGGCCCGGGAATCCCCTCGGACCTGCGCACCCGCGTGCTCGAGCCCGGGTTCAGCACCCGCGAGGGTCGCCACGGGCTCGGCCTCGCACGGGTACGCGATACGGTGTACGCACACGGGGGCGTCCTGCTCGTCGGGGCCGATCCCACCGGGGGGGCGGAGATCCGCCTGGTCCTCCCCGCCGCCTGATCCGGACCGGCCCTCCCGAACCGCACCCTGCGAACGCACACCGCGAGCAGCTCAGGCATCCGTTCGGTCAGCCGCTACTCTGTCGGCCGGAGGATCCCCGGATGCGAACAGGAAGGGTGGCGCTGCTCGTCGGAGTCGCCGCGGTGGTGGCGATCGGTGCCATCGGCCGCTGGTGGACGACCCGCCCCGTCACCCTGACGGGGTTCGTCATCGCCAACGGCCGGCTCGAGGCGGAGACGCTCCACGTGGCGACGAAGCTTCCGGGGCGCGTGGTCGAGGTCCTCGTCGACGAGGGAGATTCCGTCGAGAGGAACCAGGTCGTCGCTCGCATCGATAGCGACGCGCTGCGCGCCGAGCTGGAAGCGGCCGAGGCGGAGCTGCGCGCGACGGTGGAGCTGCACCAGGCCACGGCGGCCACGGTGCAGCGCGCCGAATCGCAGCAGGCCCTGGCCGTGAAGGAGCACGCGCGGGCGCGCGGGCTTCGCGCCCGCAACGTGATCGACGAGGGCAGCATGGACCGGCGCGAGACGGAGCTCGCCGTGGCCCGCGCGAGCACCGAGGAAGCGCTTCGCCAGCTCGCGCGTGCCGAGAGCGCCATCGAGGCGGCAGCGGCGCGCGCCAAGCGCCTGCGCACGGACCTCGAGGAGACCGAGCTTCGCGCGCCTCGCCGCGGCCGCGTGCAGTACCGGCTCGTCGAGCCCGGCGAGGTGCTGGGCGCGGGAGGCCGCATCGCGACGATTCTCGATCTCGACGACGTGTACATGACGGTGTTCCTGCCGACCGCGGACGTCGGGCGCATCGCCATCGGCTCCGAGGCGCGCATCGTCCTCGACTCCCGTCCCGAGGATGCCCTCGCCGCGCGCATCACCTTCGTGTCGAGCGAGGCGCAGTTCACTCCGAAGCAGGTCGAGACGGCGAGCGAGCGGCAGAAGCTGTCCTTCCGCGTAAAGGTGCAGGTACTCGACGGCCGCGATCCCCGCCTGCATCCCGGATTGCCCGGCGTGGCCTACCTGCGGCTCGACGGTGCAGGCGAGTGGCCCGCGAAGCTGCGCTGAGCGACGCCTTCACCCACGCGGCAGAGCTGCGCGGGGTGAGCCACGTCTACGGTCGCATCCACGCGCTGGACGACGTCACCCTGGAGCTGCCCGCCGGCTGCACCGTCGGTCTCATCGGCCCCGACGGCGTGGGCAAGTCGACGCTGCTCGGGCTCGTCGCCGGCGCGCGGCGCGTCCAACAGGGATCCGTCGTGACACTGGGCGGTGACATGCGCCGCGCCCGCCACCGCGAGCGGATCTGCCCGCGGATCGCCTACATGCCACAGGGCCTGGGCAAGAACCTCTACCCCGATCTCTCCGTGGAAGAGAACGTGGAGTTCTTCGGGCGGCTGTTCGACCAGGCGGCCGCGGAGCGGCGCGCGCGGATCGCGGAGCTCCTGGCGAGCACCGGGCTCGAGCCGTTTCGCAACCGGCACGCGCGAAAGCTCTCCGGCGGCATGAAGCAGAAGCTCGGGCTGTGCTGCGCACTCGTGCACGATCCGGATCTGCTGATCCTCGACGAGCCGACCACCGGCGTCGATCCGCTGTCGCGGCGGCAGTTCTGGGAGCTGATCGAGCGGATGCGCACGCGACGTCCGCAGATGAGCATCCTCGTGGCCACCGCCTACATGGAAGAGGCACAGCGCTTCGACGCGCTCGTCGCCCTGCACGCGGGCCACGTGCTCGCCACGGGCAGCCCCGAGGATCTGCTCGCCCGCACGAACGCGGAGAGCCTCGAAGAGGCCTTCATCGCGCTCCTTCCCGAGGAGCGCCGGCGCGGACATCGGTCTCCCGCGCGCGGCTTGCACGCACCCGGCGCCGACGAGATCGCCATCGAGGCGCGCGAGCTCACGCGCCACTTCGGGGCCTTCACCGCCGTGGACCGCGTGAGCTTCTGCATCCGGCGCGGGGAGATCTTCGGCTTCCTCGGCTCGAACGGATGCGGCAAGACGACGACGATGAAGATGCTCACGGGTCTGCTGCCCGCGTCCGACGGCCAGGCCTGGCTGTTCGGCCGCCCCATCGATGCCCGCGACCTCGAGGTGCGCCGGCGCGTGGGCTTCATGTCGCAGGGCTTCTCGCTCTACTCCGAGCTCAGCGTGCGCGGAAACCTCGAGCTGCATGCGCGCCTGTTCCACCTGGATCCGGCCGCGATTCCCGCGCGCATCCAGGAGATGATCGAGCGCTTCGACCTCGTGGACGTGGCCGACCAGACGACCGAGGGTCTGCCGCTCGGGGTGAAGCAGCGCCTGTCGCTCGCGGTGGCAGTGATCCACGCGCCGGAGATTTTGATCCTT
>CAZOTO010000067.1:9175-16033 GCA_964582775.1 uncultured Myxococcales bacterium | reverse complement strand
GTTCCCACCCCGCCCGGCACCCGGCGCCGCTTGCAGCTCTCGAGCCCCGCGACGCTCGAGCGCATCGACGAGATCGAGGTCGCGACCGCCGACGACGTGCGCGCGGCGGTGGAGCGTGCGCGCAAAGTGCAGCCCGCATGGGCCGCACTCTCGTTCGAGCAGCGCGGAGCGTACATGCGGCGCGCGCTCGAGGTGCTGCTCGCGCGGCAGGAAGAGTACATGGACATCGTGCAGCGCGAGACCGGCAAGGCGCGGGCCGAGGCGCTCATGATGGAGATCTACACGTGCGCCGACTCCTTCCACTACTACGCCAAGCGTGCGAAGAAGGCGCTGGCGCCGGAGAAGCGGCGGCTGCACGGGATGATGCGCATCGCCAAGAAGCTCACCGTCGTCTACCGGCCGCTCGGCGTGGTGGGCGTGATCAGCCCGTGGAACGGGCCGCTCGTGCTCTCGCTCAATCCCACGATCCAGGCGCTCATGGCGGGCAACGCCGTGATCGTGAAGCCGTCCGAGGTGACGCCGCGTTCGGGTGCGATCGTGGCGGATCTGTTCCGCGAGGCGGGCCTGCCCGACGGTCTCGTGCAGGTCCTGCTCGGCGACGGAGAGACCGGCGCGGCCCTCGTCGAGAGCGGCGTCGACAAGATCTCGTTCACGGGCAGCGTGGCCACCGGGCGCCGCGTCGCCGAGGCGTGCGCGCGCCAGCTCCTTCCCTGCACGCTCGAGCTCGGTGGCAAGGACGCGATGATCGTGTGCGCGGATGCGGATCTCGATACCGCTGCGGGAGGTGCGACCGCCGGCTCGTTCATGAACACGGGTCACTACTGCTGTGGCACCGAGCGCGTGTACGTGGTCGAGTCCGTCGCGGACGAGTTCATCCGCAAGGTCGTCGAGCGCACGAAGGCCCTGCGCCAGGGAACGGAGGGCGAGTTCGACGTCGGCGCCGTGTTCTGGCACAAGCAGATGGACATCATCGAGGACCACATGGCCGACGCGATCGCCAAGGGCGCGAAGGTGCTCGCGGGCGGCCGCCGCAATCCGAACCTCTCCGGCCTGTTCTACGAGCCCACGGTGCTCGTCGACGTCACGCACGACATGAAGATCATGAGCGAGGAGACCTTCGGTCCGATCCTCCCGATCATCCGCGTGCGGGACGAGGCGGAGGCGCTTCGTCTGGCGAACGACTCCATGTACGGCCTCTCGGGCAATGTGTGGTCGCGTGATACGGGCAAGGGCGCGCGCATCGCCGCCTGCATGGACACCGGCAGCGTGTCCGTGAACGACATGGCCGTGACCTACGGCATTCCCGAAGCGCCCTTCGGCGGCCGCAAGTGGAGCGGGCTCGGCCAGGTGAACGGGGACGCGGGCCTTCGCGGCTTCTGCTTCGCGCAGCCCATCATCGTGGATCGCTTCGGCGGCAAGAACGTGGGTCAGCACTACCCATACACGCTGAAGAAGATCGAGGACATGCAGAAGTTCATGCGCTTCCTGTGGGGTACGCGGATCGCTCGCTGGATCGCCTAGCGTCCGCTCCCGTCGCAGCCGCGAGCCTCTCGCGATCCCCGGCCGGCTCCGCCGTGCCGGGGATCGCTGCGTGGGGCCCCGCCACGGCCCGATCCACCGCGCGGGGAGATCCTCGCGCTTGACTCCTCGCGCGAGTCCCCGTATCGTGCGCCCGGTTCGACTTTGATGTTGATTATCAATTTCCCGGTGAGAGGGAGCTTCGCGGCCGCGCAAGGCGGCCCCGGAACGAGCGGCCCCAGAAGACGGGAAGAGAGCGAACGGGAGGCGAGGGATGCCGAGGCGCGCGTGGCTGTGGATGTGGATCTGGAATCTCGGATGGGTCCTCGTGCTCGGACTGGGTGCGGCGGCGGCGCGGGCGGAAGCGCCGCCGGAGCCAGCCGCGGTACCGGCGAAGGCGAAGCCCGGGGTCGAGACGATCGCGGTGATCGGCTCGAAGGAGAAGGTCGAGAAGCTACCCGGCGCCGGCGTCTTCCTGGATGCCGAGGACATCCGCTCACAGGGATACGACGACATCAACCGGGTGCTCCGGCAAGCGCCCGGAGTGTACGTGCGCGAAGAAGACGGATACGGGCTGTTCGGCAACGTGAGCCTGCGCGGCGTGGACTCGCAGCGCTCGAGCAAGATCACGGTGATGGAGGATGGGATCCCCACTGCACCCGCCGTGTACTCCGCGCCGGCCGCATACTACACGCCGACGGTCGGGCGCATGAGCGGCGTAGAGGTGCTGAAGGGTTCGAGCCAGATCGCCTACGGTCCCCATACCACAGGGGGCGTGATCAACTACCTGTCCACGCCGATCTCCGAGGGGTTGTCTGGACGGCTGTTCGCGGCATATGGAACGGACAACGAGATCCGCCATCACGCGTACGTGAGCCAAGCGTGGAATACGGGGATCGGAACCTTCGGCGCGCTCGTCGAGTACTACTTCCGGCGCACGGATGGCTTCAAGAGGATCGATGCCACCGCGTCGATCGGAAGCGACGACGATACGGGTTTCCGCAAGTCCGAGCCCATGATCAAGCTCTTCTGGGAGCCGGACACCGAACGCTACCACCGCTTCGAGGCGAAGCTTGGCTTCTCGGAGCTCGATGCGGACGAGACCTACCTCGGGCTCACGGACGGTGATTTCGACGCCGACTTCGCGCGCCGCTACTCCGCCTCGCGCTTCGACAACATCGATTCGAAGCACCGGCGCAGCTACCTGCGCCACACGACCGAGCTCGCGGACGGGGTCGTACTGTCCACGACGGCGTATCACAACACCTTCTACCGCAACTGGTTCAAGCTGCGGGGGAGCGGCGCGGATTTGGGCAACCCCGCCACGTACGCCTGCTGGACCGGCCAGGCGGCCTGCAACCTGCGCTACCGCAACAACCGCCGCGAGTACTACTCGGGGGGGATCCAGAGCGTGCTCGACTGGGACTTCGGGACGGGCACGCTCGGGCACCACATGCACCTCGGTGCGCGCCTGCACCAGGACCGCATGAATCGGGATCAGGACGACTACACCTTCGTGCAGCTCGCAGACGGATCGATCGACTGGGCGGCGTCGTTCGCGGGCGCATCGTGCTCCGGCGGTTGCGAGATCCAGAAGGCACGCGCGTGGTCGTTCTTCGTCGAGGATCGCATCCAGATCGGAGATCGCTGGACGGTGAAGCCGGGCGTTCGCCTGGAGACCATTCGCTACGAGTATCACAGGCCCGGCCAGCCCACGCGAAGCGAGCACCTCGCCTATCTCTCTCCGGGCATCGGCGCGACGTTTGCGCTCACCGATGCGCTCGTGCTCTTCGGCGGTGTGCATCGCGGAGGCTCCGCGCCCGGGCCGAAGGGTGCGATCGACGGTCTTCGCGAGGAGACGAGCCTCGGCTACGAGCTCGGCAGCCGTTGGAGCCCGTGGGAGTTCTTCGGGACCGAGATCGCGCTCTTCCACACCGACTTCGACGATCTTCTCGTGCTCGAGAACATCGGTTCCGGCGGTGCGCCGCAGGACGAGAACGTGGGCGACGTGAACGTTTTCGGCCTCGAGGTATCCGCGAACTTCGATCCGGGTCTGTGGCGCGGGTGGCGCGTGCGCAATCCGTGGCAGCTCTCGTTCACGCTCACGAGGGCCGAGCTCGACGGCGACTCGACGTCGAGCGACGTGGAATCGCTCTTCTCCGGCGGACGCGATGGCAACGACGTGCCCTACATCCCGCGCTATCAGGTCGCGCTGCGCACGGGCATCGAGCACGAGCGCCTGTCGGCCTCCGTGCAGGGTGTGTGGGTGGACGACACCTACAGCACCGCATCGAATGCGAGCGGTCCCGTGAATCCACTCACGGGCCTGGTCGACTACAACTACGGCAAGACGGATTCGTACTTCGTGCTCGACTTCTCGGTGCGCTACCAGCTCCACGAGCGGATGGCGGTCACCTTCGATGCACAGAACGTTCTCGACGAGGAGTACGTCGTGTCTCGCCATCCCGTGGGGTCACGGCCCGGAAAGTCACGCACGGTGCTCGTCGGAGTCGACTACACGTTCTAGGGGGCGCGAATCGCGATCCGGTTGCTCTCGTTTCGTCTCCTGCGTACCGCTTGCCGCGACGAAGCCCTGGCTCCGCTCGCGGAGATCACCGCGCGTCGCGTGCCTCCGCTTGATTTCTCGGCGCATCCGCAGGAGGATCCCCCCATCCGAGCGTCCTGCGGAAGCGCGAAGGTGTCGCGTACGCTCGGGTTCCTCCGCATCCCCGTGGAAAGGAGTCCCGTCGTGCATCTGCGTACCCAATTCGCAAAGGCCGCCGCGTCCGCGCTCTTGGCGGTGACCGCCATCGGCTGTGTTTCGACGTCCGGGCCGTCTCTCGAGTCGATCCACGCTCCCGGATACGCGCGAACGACCTGGGCGGCGGTGCATGGGGATTCCAGCAACTCCGATTACGTTCCGCTGGCCACGACGGCGCCCGTGAAGGAGCGCTGGCACGTGCTCGAGGGTGCGGCGATCTGGACCGCACCGAGCGTCGCGCCCGACGGCACGATCTACACCGCCACTGGCCGAGGGCCGGGATTCCCTCACCTGCATGCGATCGATCCGTCGGGCCGCATCCTGTGGGAGAGTGCGCCGCAGCGCTCGCTCGACGATCTCGACTCCGGTGCGGTGATCAGCTGCCCGGTGATCGACGACGGTGGTGACGTCTACCTGGGCGATTCGAATCAGCTCTGGGCGTTCCGTCCCGGGGGCGAGGTGAAATGGGTTGCCGATCTCTCGCGCCACGGTGTGACGGCCCCCTTCGTCACGGCGCTCATCGTGCGCGGCTACGTGGGGGGGATCAGTGCCGACGGCAAGGTGATCTTCTTCGATCGACGGGATGGATCGCTCGCCATGCCCGTGCTCGATCTGCCCGGGGGAGCGAATCCACTCGGGCCGCCCATCCCGCAGGGGCTCTGGGGCGGTGGTCTCATCGATCCCGCCATTCGCGATCTCGCGTGGGAAGTCCTCATGGGCTTCCGCTACGAGGTCGCCAACACGCCCGCGGTTCACCCGGTTACGGGACGGATCTTCCTCATGGCATCGGGGCGCACACCGGAGCAGGGAGCGTTCTACGGCATCGACGTGACGAAGGAGGGGCTGCGGATCGCCTTCGAGGTCCCCGTGAGCGCAGGCAGCGGGACGAGCCCGACGTTGTCCATCGACGGCCGGAGCGTGTACTCCACGGGCGGCGATGGGAAGATGTTCGCGTTCGATACGGAGTCGGGGAAGCTCTTGTGGGCGGTGGATGTCGGCGGACAGGCGGCATCGCCTGCGGTCTCGCCCGACGGATCCCTGTATGCGAACGCAAGCGAGGCGATCGTCTCGATGAATGGAGAGGATGGCCGCATCCTCTGGTCGCGAAACTACGACGACTTCGCATCGAAGCTCCTGCCGAGGATCTCCGAGGTTCCCGGCCTGATTCCCGATGGGCGTCCGGTCGCGCGGGCCGACAGTGTGGTGACGATGACGCCCGGGCGCATGTGGGCGGTGCTCCTGCTCGGGTACCAGGTGAGAGCCGGGGCTCACACCGCGCTGCATCCCGTGCGTGCGATGCTCGTCTCGCTGCGACCGTTCGATGGGGAGGTGATGTCGGCGAGTCCGGTTCCCGATTCGAGCGAAGGCGGGATCAGCGTCGGCCCGAACGGAGATCTCTACCTCGACATCCTCACGGCCATCGCATCGATCGCGCACTACGGGGCCTACCACGAGCATCTCCCCGCAGCGTTGCGCCTTCCCAAGCCGCGCGGGGGGATCGTCGCCTTCACGCCCGAGTCGCAACGCGATCTTGTGGGAGCGGGTCTCGGGTGGGCCGATGCGCTCCTGTCGCTGGCACGCGATCGGCTCGTGGGCGGCGAGCTCGAGGCGACGCGCCGGACGCTGGACCTCGCACGCGTGCAGCTTCGCGCTGCCTCGGAGGCGACCGCACGCGCAGTGGATGGAGGCGAGCTCGCGACCACACGGGCCGAAGCGTTGCGTGAGGCGATGGCAGATGCGTCGGCCGAGCTCGGTCTCGCCGCGGATCGGCTTCGGAGCAGGATCGCACCGGCGGGCGCCAAGAGGCGATTCGCCGTGGACGCCATCGAACGCGCGGATGGACAGATCGAGCGATCGCGCGGAATCGCGGCGGGTCGATGAGGACTCTGCAGTCGATAAACGGAGTCGGCAGGGGGATCGGTGGATGACGACGCCGCTCGAGGTCGGTGCGCTGCTCGATGCGGCAAGGGAGCAGGCGAGGCTCGACGACTTCGGTGCGGATTCGTTCCGGGAAGGACTGCGGGTTCTGGTGGATTCGTACGAGCGAGAGGCGAAGCTGAGCGTCATGGGCCGTGAGGCCGTGCGCGCGCGGCTCGTGCATTTCCTGTGCAATCGGCTTCGGATCCAGGATTGGATCACGCGACATCCCGAGATCCTGGATGAGCGCATCGAGCAGCCCCTCTTCGTGATCGGGCTCCCGCGCACGGGAACGACCCTGCTCCACACGCTCCTCTCGCTCGATCCGCTGCACCGGGCGCCGCTCCACTGGGAAGCCGAGGAGCCGTGCCCTCCGCCACGGCTCATCCACAGTGGCGTCGATCCTCGCATCCAGAAGCATCACCAGATGCTCGAGCTGCTGAGCCGGGTGAGGCCCGAGCTTCGCGAGATCCATCCCGTGGATGCCACCGGTCCGACGGAGTGCCTGGCGCTGCTCGACGCGGAGTTCACGAGTCTGGAGTTCGAGACGCAGGCGTTGATTCCCAGCTATGGAGCCTGGCTCGATCAGGTGGATCAGACCGCGGCCTACGCGTTCCACGAGCGTTGTCTGCAGTTGCTCCAGTGGCGCATGCCGGCGGAGC
>CAZOTO010000067.1:2994-9165 GCA_964582775.1 uncultured Myxococcales bacterium | reverse complement strand
GGAGCGCTGGGTATTGAAGAGCCCGCATCATCTGTTCGGACTCGAGGCCCTGCTCGCGCGTTATCCCGACGCTCGAATCCTCTTCACGCATCGCGATCCGCGCAAGACGATCGCCTCGCAGGCGAGCTTGATCTCGATCGCATCCAGTCTGCTCTCCGACGAGGTCGACCCCCTCGCGGTTGGCCGCTACTGGGCGCCGAAGATGGCACGTGCGCTCGAGCGTACGATCGCGCATCGCGATCGCGCGCGGCCCGAGGCGTTCTACGACCTGCAGTACGGGGACTTCGTAGCGGATCCGGTCGGCGCCATTCGGCGCGCCTACTCGTACTTCGGGATCGAGCTGTCGCGCGTGGCGGAGCGGCGCATGCGCGCGTACCTTCGGGACAACCCCTCCGAGAAGCGAAGCCCCCATCGCTATTCCCTCGAACAGTTCGGTCTCGACGCGTCCTCGGTGTGCGATGCGTTCCGCGCCTACACGCAGCGTTTCGGGATCCCCGCCGAGGCGTAGATCCGTCGCACCGCTACTCGACCCGCTCCCGGGGGACGTCGAAGTACTCGAGATAGCGCTGGAGCTTCTCGCGCTCCTCGCCGAGATCGAGACCGGTGTCGGCGAAGCGATAGCGGTGCTTGCCGTGCTCCGCGTCCGATTCCCGGGCAAGAAAGGCGCGCATGCGGGACTCGGCCTCGGGCGTCCACTCCATGTCGAAGCGCTCGTAGATGCGCCGGACGCTCCCCGTCGGATCGGCCATGAACTGCGCGAAGTGCAGATCGAACACCTGGTCGGGCCGGACGAGGCCGCTCCGCCGTGCCTCCACCGAGCGATCGAGCCCCTTTTGGAGCCATCCCGCGCACTCGCGGGCGATCTCGTGGCGGTCGATGCGATCGCTGGCCAGGCTCCGCAGCACCGCGACCAGGTTCGCCAGCGAGGCCAGAATTCGCAGCGGATCGCGATGCGTTTGCACCAAGCAGGCATCCGGATACTCGCGGAGGAGGGCGTCGAGCGAGTACAGATGCCCCGGCGACTTCAGCACCCAGCGATCCGCCGGCATGCGCCACTGCAGGAGCTGCAGTACGCGGCGGTGGAGCGCGTAGGTGGGGCCCATGTCGGCTTCGTCGTGCAACCAGGTGCCGTAGCGAGGTACGCGATACTGGGTGAGCGTCATCATGCTCGCGAATTCGAGCGTCGTGAAGGCGACACACTCCTGTGGCAGTGTTGCGCCCATCGGATGGATCGACTTGAAGCTCGGAAGGATCCACTCGGAGCGGTCGATCTGACGCTGACATGCCGAGATGCGCGGATCCGTATCGTAGGTGGCCCGCTCCGGTGGCGGGAACGGTTGATCGACCTCCCAGCTCAGCGGAACCCGCACGGTGCGATCCTGTGCGACCAGGTCGTGCAGGATGGTCGTGCCCGTGCGGGCCATGCCGATGATTACGATCGGGCGGCGGATCTCGCCGCGGCCGATCTCCGGATGGCGGCGATGCCAGTCGGTGAGCCGGAGCCGGTTCTCGAGGAATCGCAGCAGCTCCGCGCGCACGAGGATCCGCCCGAGCGGCGTGAGCGCGGCCTGTTCTTCGAGATCGACGAGCAGCCGGTCGAGTCCCGCTCGATGGCTCTCCCCGCCGAAGTCCTCGAGGCCCGTGCGCCGTCGCGCCTGCGCCATGAGCGCCTCGGCATCGATCCGCATCCGTGCGATCCCCAGCCGCTGGAGCCCTCGGCCGACGCGATTGAAACCGCGTACCGCGAGAGGAAGCGACTGCACCGTACGATCCACTCCGACTCCCCCCACGATCGCCCTCCCGTGCCGCGGTCCCGATCCGTACCTCTCGCCACGAACGTCGGACGCATTCTATCCGGTGTTCCCGCCGGATGGTGGATCGCAGATGCGGAATCGATCTCCGGGGTGACATCTGGCGTGGTGCATCGAATGTGTCTCGCTACCGGATCACGAGCTTGTACAGCGCTGGGATCAACAGCAGCGTGAGTCCGGTCGAGGCCGTGAGTCCCGAGATCATCGTCCAAGCCATGGGCGGCCACAGCTCCGTCCCCGACAGCGCCAGCGGAAGCATGCCCGCAATCGTCGTCACCGTCGTCAGCAGGATCGGCCGAAGCCGCTGCTCGATCGAGTCGAGGAGGGCCTCCTCGACCGAGCTCCCCTCTTGCCGCCGCCGCTCCACCACGTCGAGCAGGACGATCGCATGGTTCACCACCACGCCCGCGAGCGCGAGCACGCCCAGGGTCGCCATGAATCCGAACGGCTGCCCCGACAGCAGCAGGCCCGGAACGATCCCCGCAGATGCGAGGGGGATCGAGAGCAGGACGAGACCCACCCGACGGAACGAACCGAATTCCACCAGCAGGAAGAAGAGGAGCGCGAGCAACCCGAAGGGTAGCTTTCGCGCGAGCGCTCGTGTCGACTCCGACGAGCCCTCGATCTCACCGCCGATCTCCATGCGCACACCTTCGGGCAGCGGTGCATTCTCGATCGCGCGTTCGAGCTGGCGCACCACCCGGACCGCGGGCACTCCGTCCGCCAGATTTGCGGAGACCGTGGCCACATGCCGGCGATTCCTCCGGTGAATGGCGCCTGCCTGCCAGTCGAGCTCCCACGTTGCGATGCGCGACAGAGGAATCGGTTCGCCCTCTGCAGCCGCGACGTCGAGGGTCGAGATCCCATCCAGGGTGAAGGAGCGCGCCTCGGTGCCCCGTAGCCGAATCGGTGTTGTCTCGTCGTCTTCGCGGAATCGCCCCACCTCGAAGCCAGAAGATTGCCGTAGGAGCGCGAGCGCCACGTCTCCCGGTACGATTCCGAAGCGGGAGGCCGCTGCGTGGTTCATCTCGACCCGCAGCAACGGAACGCCCGCGCTCTGGTCGTGGCGCACGTCAATGGCGCCTGGAATCGAGCGCAGCGCCCGCAGCACCTCGTCTGCGGCGCGGACTCGGTGCTCTCCTTCACCGTACAGTCTCACCTCGATGGGCGCATCGACGGGGGGACCTTGCTGCAGACGCCGCACGGAGACGAGTGCCTCGGGCATCTCACGCCACGCGAAGTCGCGGCAGAAATCCATCACGTCGCGGATCCCGGCGCGGTCGCGCACGGTCACCACCACCTGTGCGAGGTGGGGACTGCTCGGATAGCGGCTCAGGTTGTAGTAGAACAGAGGGGCAGACTCCCCGACGAAGGCCGTCACCACATCCACGTCGTCACGGCCAAGTAGCGCCTGCTCGAGCTGTCGTGCTGCGCGATCCGTCGCCGACAGATCCGATCCCTCGGGCAGCTCCACGGTGGTGATGAGCTCGCGGCGGTTGGAGTCGGGAAAGAAGCGCTGCTCGACGCGAAGCGAGCCGAGCGCGCAAGCCGCCAGGACGGTGAGGCCCGCGAGCACCATGAATCGCGGGTGAGCGAGAACGAAGCGTCCCAGGGTCGTCCCCAGGCGTACGCTCCAAGCGGATCGCTGGACCGCGCGCGGTGCGAGCCATACTCCTGCGAGCACCGGGGTTACCAGCAGCGAGAAGAGCAGGCCGAGCAGCAGGCTCGAGGTGAGTACGATGGGAATCGCGCGCACGAAATCGGCCGTCTTCCCGACGGCCAGGATCATGGGCAGGAACGCGGAGATCGTCGTTGCCGTGGAGATGCCGAGTGGAAGAGCGAGCTCCCGCGCTGTACCCCAAGATGCCTCGCCGGGGGGCGTTCCACTCTCCACGCGTTGCAGCGCACCTTCGGTCACGACGATCGCGTTGTCGACGATCAGGCCGAGCGCCATGACGAGTGCGGCGATGGAGAGTTGGTGCAAGGTACCGCCGCCCGCCGCATAGATGCCCACCGCGGCGAGCGCAACGACGGGGATCATCGTGGAGACGATCGCACCCGTACGTACTCCCATCGTGAGGAAGAGCGTGACGGCGACGACCGCGATGCCGAGCACGAGAGATCCGCCGAGCTCCAAAATGCGTGCTCGAACGTGATCGGGCTGGAATGCGATCTCGTGAAGCGTGATCTCGGGATGCCCCGCCACGAATGTACGGGCGCTGTCGCGCACCTTGTGGCCGAAGCGAATCGCATCGATTCCGGACCGAGGTACGATAGCGATACCGACCGCGGGCTCGCCGTCGATACGCAACAGGGGAGCTTCGGGCAACCTCGCTTCGCGTTTCACCGAGGCAAGGGAGGCAAGGGGAACCTGGCTTCCATCCGGAAGCAGGATCGGCAGCGCTCCGAGGCGCTCCGGTGAGTCGAGTTCGCCGTCGAGCTGGATCTGCACGCGGCGATCGCCTGCCAGAATGGACCCAACGGCATGGAGGGCGTGATTCGTTCGGATCTGCTCGGCGAGATCGCGGTGATGGATCCCGGCGGGGCGCAGCCGTGCGTCGTCCGCCTCGACGGAGAGCTGCGACTCTGGATCGCCCACGATGCGAGTACTCCGCACGGCGGGCAGGCCGAGCAGCTCGCGTTCCATCTCGCGCGCGATGCGTGCCAGTTCCCGCCGATCCATCCTTCCGGTCACGCCGAGGACGATGGCCTCGGGGCTCACCAGATCGTCCTGGAGTACGTAGCGGCCGGCTCCCTCCGGAAGCTCATCGCGCGCGTCATCGAGCGCGCGACGAACCGCGGTCCATGCGCGATCGGTATCCGCGACATCTCCTACCAGCTCGATCTGTGTGACGGCAACACCGAAGCGCGCAGTGGTCTCGATCAGGGAGATCTCTTCCACCTCGACGAGTGCCTCTTCGATGGGCTCGACGACGAGCCGCTCTACCTCTTCCGCGGCGGCTCCGGGGTAGGGCGTGAGCAATAGTCCCCATCGTGGAGCCACTCGCGGATCCTCCTGCTTGGGCATCTGCGCCATCGCGAGTGCGCCGGCGAGTGCGAGCAGGATCGAGGTCGAGAGCAGGAGCTTGTCGGCCCTGCGATGGGACCGGCTCGTGTTCACGGGAGGTGTGGTGCGGCGGGAAGATCGACGCGAACGACGTCTCCTTCGAGCAGGCCCGCGTGCCCTGCAACGACGATCTCGTCGCCATCCGCGAGGGAACCCTCCACCCGGACCCGCCCCCCCTCGAGATCGAGCACTCGAACGGGAACCCGATCGATGTGTCCATCGCGCAGGCGGAGAACCGACGAGTGTCCTGGACTCGAGTGCACGAGCGCTTCGACAGGAACCAGGAGCGCATCCCCGCGATCGATGGGAACGGCGACCTCGGCCGCGAGTCCAGGGGCGAGATCCGAACGCGAGGGAAGCCTCACGACCACCGGGAAGAGCGCACCCGGACCCGAAGCGCCGTGCGTGATGGAGCGAATCGGCGCGTCGATCGCCGGAATCCGCGCCAGGGGGAAGTCGACACGCGCAACGCTTCCGAGCCGAATGCCTCGGAGTACCGATTCCGGGACACGGATCTCGATCTCGATCGCCTCGGAGCTCGAGAGCACAAGAACGGGCGCTCCGGCCACCGCATACTCACCGGGGTCGAGCCGTAGCTTCGTCACCGTCCCGTCGAACGGAGCCAAGATGGTCGTCTCGTCGAGCTGTCGCTCTGCTTCGGACAACGAGGCCTTCGCCGCCATCACCGATGCCCAGGCTTCCTGCTCGATTGCCTGTGCGACCTCGAGATCGCGACGAGCGCGGCCACCGACCTCGACGAGCCGATCCATCCGCTCGCGATCGCGACGAGCACGCCGCCATTCGATCTGCGTGCGCGAGAGCGCCATGCTGCGTTCGAGAACGGTGTTCTCGAGCGATGTGGCCTCGATCCGTGCCAGCGGCGTGCCCGCGCGCACGCGGTCGCCCTCGCTCACCTCGAAGCCGGAGATGCGTCCCCCCAGCGTAAACGAAACCCGTGCCTCCTTCGCGGAGCGAGTGACGCTCGGGAACCGGAGCTCCCGGATCTCGTCCGAACGTTCCACGCGTGCCGTTTGCACCCATCGCGCCGCGTGTTCGGAGGAAGCCGAGGGTGCATCGCTCGACGCGCTGTTCGCCGTGAGCACTGCGGTGCTGAGCAGCGCCGTGGTGAGCACGTAACGCACGACACCTGATGGCGTCGCGGAGGAATCTCTGGGCACTGCTGTCTGCAAGCAACCCTCCATGGAAAGACACGCGCATGTCCCGCCGAACCCGAGAGTAGGATCGACGAATCCTCCATCGACTCCCCGTAGGCAACTCTCAAGCAACATGCAT
>CAZOTO010000067.1:0-2894 GCA_964582775.1 uncultured Myxococcales bacterium | reverse complement strand
AGGATCGACGAATCCTCCATCGACTCCCCGTAGGCAACTCTCAAGCAACATGCATCGTCCGGAATCGATCACTCACACGGCACGACTCGCGCGTCCGATCTCCGACCTGCGGGTCAACTTCCGATGCATCGGGTTCGATGAGTCCGGCGCCCCGCTGAGTGAAAGGACCCCCAGTTGCTCGAACCGGCCGACATCTTCTCGCGGTTCTTCGAGAGCCGCCTCGCCTCTGCGCCCGCCGAGATCGAACAAGCGCTCCGCGTCCGGTACCAGGTGTATTGTGAGGAGGCGGCCTACTTCGATCCCGATCAATTTCCGGATCGCCTGGAGCGCGATCCGTTCGACGGCCGCTCGATTCAGAGCACGCTGGTCTACCGGCCGACGAACGCGGCCGTGGGCGCGGTTCGCCTGATCCTGCCTGCAAAGGACACGGACAGCCTGATCGACTTTCCCTTCGATTCGGTCTGTCCGCCCGAGCGATTGCAGGACCTGAAGGTTCCGCGGGAAACCAGCGCAGAGATCTCGCGATTCTGTCTCACCCGGAACCTCGCCGAAGAAATCGTCAAGACCGATCCCGCAGACTTCGAAGCTCTGCGCGCGATGACGAATGGCCATGCGCTCGAGCCTAGACAGTTCATCCGCACCGCCAAGCTGGGACTGTTTCGCGCCGTCGTGGAGATGAGTGTCCTTGCCGGGGTCACGCACTGGTGGGCGGTCATGGAGCCCCGTTTGGTGCGAAGCCTCGAGAAGATCGGAGTGCACTTCGTTCATTTGGGCGAGCCCGTCGACTACTACGGCTCGCGTCAGCCCTGTTACGCGGAGGTGGAGACCGTCCTGCGTAGGCTGCGCATCGAGCGCCATGATGTCTGGCGAGTCTCGACCGACGACGGGCGTCTGGCGACGGTGTGATCGTGGTGGCGCGCTTTCATACCGAGGAGGCATTCGAGCGGAACCTGGGGCTCGTCGACCCGCAGGAGCAGGCGAAGCTGCTCCGATCGCGCGTGGCCCTCGCGGGTTGTGGCGGCGTGGGTGGTGTTCATGCCCACACGCTGGCGCGGCTCGGGGTCGGGGCATTCACCTTGGCCGATCCCGATACGTTCTCCCTCGCGAACTTCAATCGGCAGATCGGCGCAACCGTGGACACGATCGACGCACCGAAGGCTCGCGTTACGGAGCGCATGATCCACGCGATCAATCCCCTGGCCGACGTCCGGGTGATCCAGGAACCCGTCTCCAGCGCGAACGTCGATGCGTTTCTCGATGGAGCGGATCTCGTGATCGATGGCGTCGACTTCTTCGCCCTCGAGTCGCGACGAATGCTCGCACTCCGAGCCTGGGAGCGCGGAATCCCGCTGTTGATTGCGGCGCCGCTCGGGTTCTCCGGGACCCTCCATGTCTTTGCCCGCGGAGGCATGAGCTTCGACGAGTACTTCGATCTTCGTGATGGACAGGACCGCTGCGAGCAGTACGTGCGCTTCCTCGTGGGACTCGCACCATCCGCTTTGCACGCGTCGTACACGGACATCTCGACCGCCGACCCCGCATCGGGACGGGCGCCGTCCTCCGTGATCGGAAGTCAGATGGCAGCCTGTGTAGCGGGAGCAGAAGCGGTGCGAATCCTGCTGGGTCGCGGTGCATCCCGTCTGGCGCCCCACTACCTACAGGTGGACGTGTACCGTCGGAAGATCCGATCTCGTCGGCTCTGGCTGGGAAATCGTGGCTTGGTGCCGCGACTCAAGCGTTGGTGGGTACGGCGGTATCTAGCCGCCCATGGGCTCGATCGCGCGCTAGCGCGACTCGAGGCGGCGTAGCGCCGCCATGGCCGGAAACGATCCGATCGAATCGAGTGTCTACGCGCTCCCGCTGGGAATGCGTCTCGCGCTCGAGGCAATCCGCATGGCGCCATCTGCGCACAACACACAGCCATGGCGCATCGTTGCAACCGGCCCCGAGCGGCTTCGGGTGGAGGAGGATACGAGCCGCGGACTGTCGATCTCGGATCCCGAGGGTGAGCAGGTTGCCTACAGCCTGGGATGCGCGATCGAGGCCGCATGCGAGCTCGGGGGCATCGAACACATTGTTCCCGAGAAGGATCCGCCGAGCGGTGCGATCCGGTCGGCGGGTGAGCTGATCCTGCACCGACTCGATCTCGATCGAGCCGAGCAGACACTGCATTGGCTATCGGGGCGCCGCTCCCATCGAGGCTCGTTCCTGCGGATGCCGCCTCCGCGGCAGGTCCTTCGCGCGATCGAGGTCGAGGCCGAGAGAGGCCGGGTTGCCATCTCCATTGTCTCCGATCGCGATGCCATCGGCAGCGTCGCACGCCTTTCGACGGAAGGTGCCTCTGCCGTTCTGTCCGATGACGCCTTTCTCTCCGAGTTGCTCGATTGGATCCGCTTCCCTCGCGAGGGAGGAGATCCCATCGAGGATGGCTTCACTCCGGCGACTCTACGGCTCGATCCCGTGGCGGCGTTCCTGGTGCGGCTGCTGATCCGAAGCCCCCGTGCGCGGCGGATCGCGGCCAGACTCGGACTCGCCCGGATCATGGGCTGGCAGACGGGAGCCGCGGTGCGACGGTCGGGAGCTCTCGTTCTGCTCGCTGCGAATCGCAGAGGATTCGCGGATCGCATCGAAATCGGCCGCACGCTGATGCGTGTATGGCTCGCCGCACATCGCGCCGGACTGGTGGCTCAGCTCGTCCATTTCCCATTGACACTCGAGCCCATGCGGAGCGAGACGATGCGAATCTTCGGGCTCGAGAGCTCGCTGCATCCCGCGACCCTCATTCGCCTGGGATATGCCTCGCAACCCGCAGCGCCTTCCTGTCGCCGCTCTCGCGAGAGCATGCTCGTGATCGAGGACGAGGAACTCGTGAGGTGATCCTCGTCGTTGGCGCG
>CAZOTO010000066.1:0-16091 GCA_964582775.1 uncultured Myxococcales bacterium | reverse complement strand
GACACCGAAGAGCGTCGCGCTGCCGGGCTCGGGAACGGCGATCTCCCCGATGCCGGGCGTCGGAGACGCCAGCACGAGGAAGTCCGCCGCGTTGTCGTTCGTGTCCACGTTGGCGAAACGGCGCGCGATGCTGGAGCCGGACGAGGCGCCGGATGCCGCGTTCCCCTCGCCCGCGAAGACATCCCCCGCTGCGAACTCGCCATAGCCCACGGCATCGAGGACGACGCCCGCAGGGTCGAGGAGCTCGACGGAATCGGGCCCATTCTGGAAGTCGAAGCCGAGGAGCAGACTGGCGTTCGCCACCTCGGTCACCTCGGTCGTGCCAACGCGATCGGCGACGACGAAGAAGCCGCTCTCGGAAACCACACCCGAGAGGGCGAGCACCGGGGTGAACGCGCCGCCGGAGCCGTTGACGCCGCGTACCGCGTACCCGTCGAGGATGGTTCCCGCGGCGCCGTAGAGCTCGACGAATACCCGGCCGTCGTCGCTGCCCACGGCGTCGTAGAAGACCTCGCTGATGAGCAGCGATGCCCGCGCGGTCGAGGCCGTCGCGAACAAGACCATCGGCACGACGATCGTCCAGAGTCGAATCTTCGATTGCATTGATCTCTCCATTGTCATCGGGGCGAGTCGGTACGCAGCCGCGAGAACGCTCCACCCGACCATCCATCGAGCCGGGCCGCGAGCTCTGCGGCCTGCAGTTCGAGCTCCTCGTGCCGGGGCGTTCGCTCCGGACCGAGCGCGCGCAGAGCGGCCAGCACCCGTAGGTGCTCGAAGTAGAGGCGGTTCACGCGCTCGAGCACCTGATCGCGGAGCTGGATCACCAGGCGACGCTCGCGGGAGATGTCGATCGCATCGCCCGGCGCGGCGAGCCGGGCGAAATCCCACTCGAGATCGATGCCGACGCCCAGACCGCGCCCGTAGTTTCTCTCGTCATCGAAGAGCTCGCGGAACGTCCCCGAGGTGAACACCTCGTCGCGCACGTACTCGCGCGTCCGATCCCGATCCACACCGGCCGTCAGGTGGAGCTCGGGAAGCCAACCCGCGAGCCGGGCCCGCTCGCTCACGCGGGCGAACTCGCCGGCCGTCAACTCCTGGTGCTCGAGCACGGCTCGGTGGAGCCTCGCGATCTCCTCCGGCGACGGCCATGGATCCGGATCCGGCATGCGATCCATCGCGTCCGACCCACCCGCGCCCGGCCGGTCCCACGCCGTGCGCGCGCCCACTCCGGGTGGATGGGTCGTCACCGCGGCCACTCCGCCCTGCGTCGCCGCGAGGATGCTCCCCCCGAGGGACGCGATCGCCCCCGCCGGGACCGGCACCACCGGAGGAGGAACACCCGAGGCGAGCTCGCGCTCGTCGTACGCGTACAGCCCGCGCTCGGAGGCGATCCAGACGGTGCTTCCCGCCGCTTCGAGATCGCGGAGCTCGCCAATGCCGAGATCGACGTGGACCATCCCTTCGGCCCCGACCCACCAAAGACCGGACGGGACACAGAGGAGCACGCGATCGCCGAGCCGCGCGGCGCCGCGAAGCTCCCACCACCCCTCGTCGAGACCCGCTCGCGCCAGCTCGAACGGCTGGCCCGGCCGGCGGACCCAAAGAGCCCCCTCCTGGGAAACCCACACCTCCGCCCCGGCGACTCGGACCGCAGTCACGTCTCCCGGCGGCAGCGTGGCCTCGCGCGTGAAGCCCTCTTCTTCCCGGACCCGCAGAGAGAGACCCGCCTGCGTGGCGGCCCAGACACGCCCCCCAGGATCGATGGCGAGCGAGCCGACCCGCTCACCGCCGTCGATGACGAGCTGTCGCGGATGTCCCCCGCCAGACCACCACTCGAACAGGCCGGCGCGCGTGGCGACGAACGCACGGTCCTCGCGCGCGACCAGATCGAGGACCTCGCCCACGGCGAGCAAGGGGGTCCAGCCCGCGGGAGCAAGCCGGAAGAGCCCCTGTTCGGTGCCGACGAGGATCGCGTCGCCCGCGACCGCGATTGCGCCAGGAGAGCCCGGCGACGAGTTCGTCATCCACTCGACGAGGTTCGGCTGCCCCGCGGAAGAGGCGAACGGCAGGGCGAACCAGAGGAGCAGGACGGCGATCCGAACACATGTCCGCATGCCGTCGAAGAGAGCAACGCGCGTGCCAGCGGATCCAAGGCGAAATCCTCATGGATTTCGGAGCCCCCAGCCATCGTATGTGAACGAGCGCCGGCGATCCGTGGACGATCGCTCACGCCCAACGGGCCAGCGCCGCTCTGCTAGAATCCGCGCCGCGGATGCGAGCCGGCCCGACGAGCCGTCCATCCACCGCGAGGAGCCTCACGATCACTCCGCTCGAGATCTTCCCGAACGAATCGAACCGACGCCGTCTCAGCGCACGCGCGCGCGCGCTGGTGTCGGCGCTGGCGCTGGCCGCGGCCTTCGCGCCGGCAGCCGTACACGCCGAGGTGTACCGCTGGGTGGACCGCGACGGCGTCGTGCACTACACGACGGATCGGGACCGGATCCCGCGGCGGTTCCGCGGCGAGGCCAGCATCGTGCAACGAAGGCCGGCGTCTCCCGCACCCTCCATCGAGCGCGAGGCGGCGGCTCCAGCGGAGGATGCGGAGCGCCTGCCCTCCTTCGGCCCGGAGACGGCGAGCTCCGGAATCGATCGGCAGCACCCCGCTTCATCCGGCGAGGCGCCGCCAACCGATGCGCCGTCCGCGCGCATGCCCTCCGCGACGCAACCCTCGGCGGCGCCGATCCGCATCGGCCGCCCGAGCGATTCCCTCGGCCCGCGCAGCCAGGAGATCGCGGAGCTCGAGGCCCAGATCGAGGCAGACCGCGAGGCGGTGAAGCAGATCATCAGCCGCGAGGACGTGGAGGAGGGCCAGCTCGCGCTCGATCCCCAGCTCCAGGAGATCGCCAACCGGCTGCCGCGGCTGCTCTCCGAGCTCGATGCGCTGCGCGGCGAGCCGGGCCCGTAGAATCGTGCCGAGAGACATCGTCGCCCTGGCGGGAGGCGTGGGCGCCGCTCGCTACTTGGCGGGCCTGGTTCGCTGTGTCGCCCCCGAGGGGATCACCGCCATCGTGAACACGGGCGACGACCGGGACTTCTTCGGCCTGCGCGTCTGTCCCGACCTCGACATCGTCACCTATACGCTCGCCGGTGTCGTGAATCCCATCACGGGATGGGGCTTCCGGGACGACACCTTCCACACGCTCGAAGCCTTGCGACGGCTGCGCAGCGACACCTGGTTCGCGCTCGGCGATCGCGACTTGGCGACCCACGTCCACCGCACGGCGCGGCTGCGCGAGGGTGCCACGCTCGCCGGGGTGACGGGCGAGATCGCCGCGGCCTTCGGCGTGCGGCTGCGACTGCTCCCCATGACGAACGACCCGGCGCCCACGATCGTGGTGCGCGCCGACGGCACGCGCTGCGATTTCGAGGAGTACCTGGTGCGCGACGGTGCGCCGGAGGATCTGGCGGGCGTCGACCTGTCCGCGGCCGCAGCGGCCCTTCCGGCCCCTGGCGTGCTCGAGGCGATCGATCGCGCGGACGCGATCCTCGTCTGCCCGAGCAATCCCATCGTGTCGATCGGGACGATCCTCGCGGTGCCCGGAGTGCGCGAGCGGCTCGAGGCGCGACGCTGCGCGGTCGCGGTGAGCCCGATCATCGGAGGACGGCCCGTGAAGGGGCCGGCGGATCGGCTGCTGCGCGCGGCGGGCGTCGAGGTCTCCGCGCTCGGCGTCGCCCGGCTGTACCGCTCGTTCCTGGCGGGAATGGTGATCGACCGGGTGGATGCCGCGCTCGCTCCCGCCATCGAAGCGCTCGGCGTGGCCATCCGTGTCGAGGACACCCTGATGAAGAGCCCCGAGGTGGCCGCATCCCTGGCGGCGGCGGCCCTCGATCTGGCACAACTCGCCCCGTGAGAACGGCAGCAATCGTCCCCGCGAAGGGCTTCGGCCAGTCGAAGCGCCGTCTCCGCGCCCGCTACGGCGACGCGCAGGCGGCCGAGATCGCCCGTGCGTTGTTGGAAGACGTGCTCGATGCGCTCCACGAGGCGAAGGGCGTGGACTACCTGGGCGTGCTCACGGACGACGACGAGGTGGCATCGGCCGCCCACGCTGCGGGTGCCGATGTGCGGCTGCGCCGCCCGGATCCCGGCCTGAATCCTGCCATCGAGAACGCCAGCCGCGAGCTGGCCGACGACGGCTACGAGGCGGTGCTCGTCGTCCTCGGTGACCTGCCCGGCTTGCGCGCGGCGGACATCGAGGAGGTGATCGCCGCGGGCAAGACCCATCCCGTGGTGCTCGTCCCTTCCAACGACGGAGGCACCGCGATGCTCCTGCGCCATCCGCCACAGCGCATTCCCGCGCGCTTCGGCCCGGCGAGCGCCGCCGCGCACCAGCAGGCGGCCCTCGAGGCCGGCGTGCCCGTGCGGATCCTGTCGTCCCCCGGTGGCGGGGCCCTGCTCGACCTCGATACGCCCGAGGATGCGGACCGGTTCCTCGAGAAGCCCGTGCCGTGCCGCACGCGGCGCGTGCTGGAGAGGCTCGGCCGATGAGCTCGATCCGCCTCGAGGCGCTGGAGGGGCTGCCCGAGATCCGGCCCGGCGACGATCTGCCGGCGCGGCTCGCGGCCCTCGTGCCCCCGGGCGAGGGCGTGCTCGTGGTGGCCCAGAAGGTGGTGTCGAAGGCGGAGGGCCGCCTCGTGCGGCTCGCCGACGTCGAGCCCTCGGCGCGCGCGATCGAGCTCGCCCGCGCGTGCCGCAAGGATCCTCGCCACGTCGAGATCGTGCTGCGCGAGTCGCGGCGCGTGGTGCGCGCGGTGCCCGACGTCCTCATCTGCGAGACCCGGCACGGGCTGGTCTGCGCGAACGCGGGGGTCGATTTCTCGAACGCGCCCGAAGACGAGATGGCGGTGCTGCTGCCGCTCGACCCGGACGGCTCGGCGGAGCGCATCCGCTGCGCGCTCGGACCCGGCCGCGGGGTGATCGTCTCGGACACCTTCGGCCGGCCCTGGCGCGAGGGACTCGTCGACGTGGCGATCGGGGTGGCGGGGATGGCGCCGCTTCGCGACCTGCGCGGCCAAGGGGATCGCCGCGGCCGCGAGCTGCAGGTCACCGTGATGGCCGTGGCCGATCAGATCGCGGCAGCGGCCGGCCTGCTCATGGGAAAGAGCCTCGGTCTGCCCGCCGTGTGGGTGACCGGCGTGCGGCCCGAGGGCAGCGGAACGCTCGCCGATCTGATCCGCGATCCGTCGCGCGACCTGTTCCGCGCGTAGCCGCGCGCGGCACCGGCAAGGCGGTGGATCAATCGGGCAGCGGCGTGCCGTCCGCGCGGCGAAGCTCCAGGCCCGCCCACTCGGCGAACCAGCGCCCGGCTGCCGCGAGGCCGAGACCCGTGCGACCCGATACGGCGGCGGCATGCTCCTCGCGCACGCCCGCGGCTGCGGCGAGCTCGCGCAGGCGCGCCGCGAGCCGTCCCGCGCCGAGCTTGTCGCTCTTCGTGAACACGAGCCGCACGGCGATGCCCTGCGTCGCGAGCCAGGCGAGCAGGTCGCGCTCCTCGTCCTCGAGTCCGCGGCGGATGTCGACGAGCAGCAGTGCGCCGCGCAGCGTGGGTCGCGTCCCCCGCAGGTACGACTCGACGAGCGGCCGCCACGCGCGGCGCTCCTCCCGATTCACCGCGGCGTAGCCGTATCCGGGCAGATCCACCAGATACGCGCGGTCCTCCAAGCGATAGAAGTGGATGCGCCGCGTCTTGCCCGGACTCGCGCTCGTGCGCGCAAGCGAACGCCGGCCCGTGAGCGCGTTCACGAACGTCGACTTGCCGACGTTGGAGCGCCCGAGCACGGCGACCTCGGGTAGCCCGTCGCGTGGAAACTGCGCGGGTCCGGCCGCGTCGTGGGCGAGCTCTGCTTTCATGTGTCGGCAATACCTCTTCTCTCGTCGCGCGATGCGCTGCGCGCCACCGGCTTCGCCCGCGAATCCTTGCCGCTCCCCGGGGGTCAAGGTAGCCTGCGGGGGCGTCCGGATCCCGGCGAGCCGTGCTCGCGAGCGATCCGCGCCCCATTCCGAGGCTTCGCATGGGCAAAGGTGTACAGATCTCCCTCGCCGCCCTTTCGGTCTTCGTCGGCCTCGTGTGGCTGATCGGCACCGGAGCGTCGGGCGACGGCATGCTTCAGTACTACAGCCAAGTGTCGGATTATCTCGCCTCCGGCCGGGCCGAGTCGGGAGAGGCGGCACGCGTACACGGGCTCGTGGTCGAGGGATCGATCGCGAAGAACCTGCCGGAGGGCTATGTCGACTTCGCGCTCCGCGACACGGCCGGCACGGGCACGCTCTCCGTTCGCTACGAGGGCATCGACGCGCCGGATCTGTTTCGCGACGGAGCCGAGGTCGTCGTGGATGGGCGCTACGAGGGATCGCGGTTCCTCGCGCACCGGCTGATGGCGAAGTGTCCGTCGAAGTACGAGGCCCATCCGGACGGCGCCGACAGCGGATCCTGATCCGGGTCCGCATCCCCGAGAGGAGCGAACGACGTGCTCGTAACGCTGGGTGAGTACGCACTGCTGCTCGCACTCGCGTTCACGGTGTGGAGCCTGGCGGCCGCCGTGATCGGGGGCGTGCGCCGCAGCGAGCCGTGGGCGCGCAGCGCCGAGCGCGGCGCGGTCGCCGCCTTCCTCGCGCTCTGCGTGTCCGTGATCGGGCTCGAGGCAGCGCTCATCGGCGATCGCTTCGATCTCGCCTTCGTGGCACAGAACTCGAGCCGCGAGCAGCCGCTCGCCTTCAAGCTCGCCTTCTGGGGCGGACAGGCGGGCTCGCTGCTGCTGTGGGCGTGGATGCTCGCGCTCATGAGCTTCCTCGCGATCGTCCAGAACCGCCGGAAGAACCGCACGCTCATGCCGTGGGTGATCGCATCGCTCATGGCGAACCTGGTGTTCTTCGTGGCGCTGGTCGCGTTCGTCTCGAATCCCTTCGAGCCGCTGCCGCCCGGCCAGGCCTACTCGAACGGCCAGGGCATGAACCCGCTGCTGCAGCACCCGGCGATGCTGGCGCATCCGCCTTTCCTCTACGCGGGCTTCATCGGATTCGCCGTTCCGTTCTCGTTCGCGATCGCGGCGCTCGTGACCGGCGAGCTCGGAGCGAACTGGTTCCGCACGACGCGCCGGTGGACGCTCGCGGCGTGGTTCGCCCTGGGGGTGGGGATCCTGCTCGGCGGCCGCTGGGCCTACGAGGTGCTCGGGTGGGGCGGCTACTGGGCCTGGGATCCGGTGGAGAACGCCTCGCTCATGCCGTGGCTCTCGGGCACCGCCTTCCTGCACTCGGTGATGATCCAGGAGAAGCGCGGGATGCTGAAGATCTGGAACCTCGCGCTCGTCGGCCTCACCTATTGCCTGTGCGTGTTCGGCACCTTCCTCACGCGAAGCGGCGTGGTGCAGTCCGTGCACAGCTTCGCGAACGCGGGCTGGTTCTCGACGCTGTTCATCGCGTTCGTGGGCCTGCTGGCGGTGGTCTTCGCGGCCCTGCTCGTGTGGCGCGTGCCCCTGCTGCGCAGCGAGAAGCGCCTCGACTCGATGGTGTCGCGCGAGGCGAGCTTCCTGTTGAACAACTACGTGTTCCTGGGCCTGCTCGCGATCGTCTTCTTCGGAACGCTCTATCCCGTGTTCTCCGAGTGGTTCACGGATGTGCGCGTGCAGATCGGTCCCCCGTTCTTCCGCCGCTACGCGGGTCCGCTCGCGCTGTTCATGCTGCTCCTGACGGGCGTGGGACCGCTCATCGCGTGGCGGCGCGCCACGTGGACGAATCTGCGCAAGAGCTTCCTCTGGCCGTCCGTCGCCGGGATCGCGGTGGGGATGACCTCGTACGCGCTCGTCGAGCGCGCGTATCCGGCGGCATTCTGGGCGCTGTGCACCTTCGTGTCCGCGACGATCGTCGACGAGTACCAGCGCGGGATCCGCGCGCGCATGCGACGCGGAGAATCGGCGCCGCGTGCGTTCTGGGAGCTCGTGCGCCGCAACCAGCGCCGCTACGGCGGCTACGTCGTGCATCTGGCCGTCGTGCTCATGTTCGTGGGCTTCGCCGGAGCGGTGTTCAACCTGGAAGAGACGAAGCTGCTCCGCCAGGGAGAGCGCTGGAACGTCGGCCGCTACACCCTCGAGTACCGCCAGGTGCAGCCCACGCAGCATCCGCACTATGCGGGAGCGATCGCGCGCCTGGCGTTGTACGAGAACGGCCAGCCGGTGGGCATCCTGTTGCCCGAGAAGCGCATGTACTTCCAGCAGGAGCAGCCGGCGACGATCCCTGCGGTGGCCGCGAGCCTGCGCGAGGACTTCTACGTGATCCTGGCCGGACTCGAGCCCGACCAGTCGATCGCGGTGAAGGTCCACGTGAACCCGCTGGTGAACTGGATCTGGATCGGCGCCATCGTCTTCGTGGTCGGCAACACGCTGCTGCTATGGCGGCTCGATCGCGACGGTGAACGGGGAGCCATCGCGTGATCCTCGCGACGCATCCTCGCGCGGTGTCCCGACGAGCCGGACGCCTCGTCGTCGTTGCGGGACTCCTCCTGCTCGCACCGTCGTTCGCGGCGGCGGTGGACCTCACGGGGAGCGTCCTCCATCCCTCGCGTCCCGAGGCAGCCGTCGACGTCGAGGTGATGCTGGTCGGTGTGGATGCCCAGGAGAACACCCTGCACCGGGAGACGCGAACGGACGAGCGCGGTCGCTTCCGCTTCGACGACCTGCCGACACCGGCGGCCTACCTCGTCTCCGCCCGCTACGCAGGAATCCGCTTTCCCGGCGGCACCGCGGTCTTCCGCCCCGGCGAGGAGCCGAAGGCGGATCCGATCGAGATCCGCATCTTCGAGCGCACCGCCTCGCGCGATGCGCTCTCGCTCGGCACGGCGCGCTGGGTGATCGAGCACGAGGCCGGCGAGTTCCGGGTGCTGCAGACGATCGGGATCCGCAACCCGGGCGACCAGGTGGCGATCGTCGAACCCTCGGCGCCTCCGCTGCTGCGCTTCGCGCTCGCACCGGAGCACGGTGAGGTCTCGACGCCCTTCGGTGCCCTCGGCGAGGGAGTGGCCGTCGAAGCCGGTGTGGTGGAGATCCGCGGCCCCGTCCTCCCGGGCGAGCAGGAGCTTCGCTTCACGTATGCGATCGAAGCGCCGCACGCCGTGCTCGACACGCGGATCGCCGTGCTCGACCCGCTCGAGGCCCTCGAGATCTACGTCGAGGACTTCGGCATCGACGTGGATCCCGGCGCCCTGCATCCCGCGCGCGCCGTGCGTCACGACGGACGCGTGTACCAGGCGTGGATGGGATTCGAGCTCGGCGCCGATCGAAGCCTGCCCTTGCGCATCCGTCCGCTGCCGCCGCCCGCGCGCACGCCGCCCTGGATCGCCGCCGCCACGATCGCGGCCCTGGCCGGCCTGGGGCTGTGGCTCGTCGGCCATCCGCTCATCGAGGCGCGGCGCTCGCTTCCGAGCAGCGACGAGCCTTCCGAGATCGATCGCGTGCGGGAGGATTTGCAGCGGGCCCTGCTCGATCTCGAACACGACTTCGAGACGGGGAAGCTCTCCGCCGAGGATCGCGATCGCCTGCGCGAGGACCTGCGCAACGATGCCGTGCTCGCACTCGCGCGGCACCGCGCACGCGGCGACGCGACGCAGGCGCCGGCGCGCTCCTGCTGCGGCCGCTCGTACGCCGCATCGGATCGTTTTTGCGCGAGCTGCGGGAAGCCGCTGTGACCGCGGCCGTCGAGGTCTGCGATCTCGGAAAGCACTTCGGATCGATCGCCGCTCTGCACCAGGTCTCGTTCCGGATCGCACCGGGAACGATCACACTCGTGATGGGAACGAACGGCGCGGGGAAGAGCACGCTGCTGCGCATCCTCGGCGCCCTCACCCGACCCACCCGAGGGAGCGTCGAGGTGTTCGGCGAGGATCCGTTCGGGTCGCGCGCGGCAGGACTGCGCGGGCGGATCGGGTTCGTCGGACAGGAGCTCGGCCTGTACGGAGACCTCACCGTCGAGGAGAACCTGCGATTCGTCGCACGCCTCCACGGAGCGAGCGAGCGCCAAGCTTCCGAACCGCTGCAGCCGCTCGGTCTCACCCACGTCGCCCATCGGCGCGTGCGCACGCTCTCGCTCGGCTTCCGCCGCCGCGTGGCGCTCGCTCGCGCACTCGTCGCCGATCCGGAGCTGCTACTGCTCGACGAGCCCTGGAACGGGCTCGATGCAGAGAGCGCGAAGCGGCTCGCGCTCCTGCTCGCATCCCGGCGCGAGCGCGGCGCGAGCGCGATCGTCGCCTCGCACGCAGTGCGCGACTACCGCGACCTGTTCGACGGCGTGATCAAGCTCGACGGCGGGCGGCTCGTGGAGATCCAGGGCCCCTTCTCCGACGACGACCCGCTCACGGCCGTGAGCCTGGGAGTCGCTCCGTGACGGGCCCGAGGGTGGCGCTCGCCGTGCTGCGCAAGGACCTGCTCCTCGATCTGCGCAGCAAGGACCGCGTGGGGCACATGGCCGTGTTCTCCGCGCTCATCGTGGTGCTGCTCGGAATCGCCCTTCCATCGGTGGAGACCGCGCGCACGGCGTGGATTCCCGCGCTGCTCTGGGTGGTGTTCCTGTTCACCTCCTTGCTCGGGCTCGGCCGCTCCTTCCAATCCGAGGCGGAGGACGGCGCCGTGGCGCTCCTCGTCCAGGCGCCATGCGACCGGGGGTGGGTGTTCGCGGGCAAGGCCGCGGCGAACTTGATCGCGCTGCTCGGCATCCAGATCTGGACGTCCCTGCTCTTCGCCGTGTTCCTCGACGTGGACTGGAGCCGCGCCCCCCTTGCGGCACTCGGCACCGCCGTGCTGGGCGCGATCGGTCTCACGTCGATCGGCACGCTGCTCTCCGCGATGTCGATCTCGGCTCGCTTCCGCGAGTTCCTCCTCCCCGTGCTGCTCTTTCCCCTCTCGCTCCCTGTGCTCGTGCTCGCCTCGCGGCTCACTGGCGCGGCGCTCGCGGGCGAAGACGCGCCTGCTCTGTGGTGGGGAGGTCTCGCGCTCTACGACTGGGTCTTTGCGCTCATCGGCTATTTTGTGTTCGACTACGTGCTGGAGGACTAGACGCGTGCTGGAAGGGGCGGCGGGCACGATGACGTTTGCACTGCGTGCCCTCGCGGGGATTGCATTGCTCGGCGCCATCGCGTGGTACGTGAGCGACGAGGGGCGGCCGGTGCGAGCGACACGATGGACGGGCCCCGCAACGCTCGTCGCCTTCGCGCTCTGGCTCGCGATGGTCTTCCTGTATGCCCCCCTCGAACGCATCCAGGGCTTCGTACAGAAGATCTTCTACGTGCACGTGCCGCTCGTGCCGCCCGCCTACCTGGGCTTCCTCCTCACCGCGATCGGTGGCATCGGCTACCTGCGCACGCGCGACGAGCGCTGGGATCGCGTGGCACTCGCCTCGGCCGAGGTCGGCGTCGTCTTCTGTTCCCTCATCCTGGTGACCGGCCCGATCTGGGCGAAGCCCGTATGGGGGCACTGGTGGGTGTGGGATCTGCGGCTCACCTCCACGCTCATCCTCTGGTTCATCTACGTCGCCTACCTGTTCCTGCGCGCGCTCGCACAGGGCAGCGACCCCGCGCGCACCTTCGCCGCGGTGTACGGAATCGTCGGGACCGCCATGATCCCGTTCGTGTACCTGGCCGTCGACATCGCACGCGGCAGCACCCTGCACCCCTCGAATCCAGCCCGGGAGGGACTCCCCGCCGAGATGACGCACACGCTGCTCACGGGAATGGGCGCCTTCCTGCTGGCGTTCTGGTACCTCGCGGGCAAGCGGCTGCAAGCGGCACAGCTCGAGGATCGGGCGATCGAGGCGCAGCGAAAGGGCAGCGCGACATGAGCTACGTGATCGCCGCCTACGCCATCGTCCTCGCCTCGCTCGCCACCTACGCGTGGCGGCTCGGCGCAAGGGCTCGCGAGGCGAGCCTCCCCTCGCGGGCCCGGCTTGAGGCGCAGGATGCCGCGACGAAAACCATCTCCCCGGAAGGGGATTCCCCCTCGCCCAGGAAGTAGTTGACAGCGTGCATCCGTTGGGGGTACACCCGCTTTGGTCGTCGACGAGACGGCTCCGTGTGTATTCCCCCTTCCCGACTCCGCTCGCCGCGATCCTGCGCTCGAAGGTCGAGGACTCTCCGAGGCCCCTGGGCTGCGCATCATGGAGCGGAGCGCGAGAGCAGGCGGTGCGATCGGCACGACGGGATCGACGAGGGGATTCGCACGGAGCTCCGTCCGAGGGGTTCCATCCCAAAGGGTCATCCCAGTGGAGATGGAGGTATGGATGGAGAGTCTTCCTCCACTTCGCGGAGAAGAACCCCTCCGTCGGATTCGCCGACGGCCGGGTCGTGAACGGAAACGAAGCGGCAGATCCCGTGGGCAAGGCCGCGCCACGGCTGCGGCAAGGACAAGCGTGGAG
The DNA here is from genome assembly GCA_964582775.1 of uncultured Myxococcales bacterium. Lineage (GTDB taxonomy): Bacteria > Myxococcota_A > UBA9160 > SZUA-336 > SZUA-336 > CAZOTO01. The sequence continues at coordinate 3,640 of CAZOTO010000066.1, read as the reverse complement.
AGGCTGGCACGATTGTTGGATTCGGAGTGGGCCGAATCCCAGTCGGCTCGACAGCTTCCCGGCGTCGAGGTGCATGCGTCGTGAGATGGCTCGACTTGATCCGCTTCGGAAGGCGGCGACTGCACCCCCGGACGTTGGAGGCGACTCCCAAGGTGCAGCAGGGAGCGGCGGTCCAGGGGCGAACGCCAGAAGAGCCGGTTGGACATGAGGGCAGCAGGAGAACGGACCAGATGGCACGAATGAGGCGGGGCGTCGGTTACTGCGAGAACACGGACTGCGAGGACTACGCGAAGGGCGTGTTCCTGCTCAACCACGGCGACACCTTCTACTGTCCGCGATGCCGGCAGCTCGGAAAGGTGGAGAAGGAGCGCGGCTTCTACACCGGAAACTCGGACATCTTCAAGGAGGTGCGCGTCGAGTACAACTACGATCCGACCCACGGCATCTACCGCGAGATCGCGATCGTGCGCGACGAGAGCCTCTGGGGCCGGAACAACGTCTACACGCTGCAGTCACCGCTCATCAAGACGGAGAAGCGCGCGCTCAAGGTCGCCGAAGCGATCCTCGCCAATCTGAACCGCTATCGCGGACTGCTGTCCGGCGACGACATCCCGCGCACGACCGAGATCATCTTGTCGTTCGACGATGACTTCACGGAGTTCCAGCGCAAGCTCCAGCAGCTCTCCAAGGAGTGGGAGGCGAGCGGCCTGCGCGAGATGGGACACTAGGCCTCGGGCGAGACCCGGGAACCGCCACATCCGAGCCCCCGGCGCCGTACCGGCCCGGGGGCTCGTTGCGTCGTGGGCTCACGGCCCGCGAGCTCCGAGCGCTCGATCGAGCGAACCGACGAGGGAGGTAAGACTCCCCCATCCCGTTCCGGGCTCGAGATGCGCATCGGCGCGCGTCGCGGGGCCGTCGCTGCGCAGCACACCCTCCTCGCACAGCCACGCGATCGCATTCGCCCGGGCCACCGGACAGCATCCCTCCGCGAATCGCGCATGACCGAGCAAGAGGGCCTCTCTTTGATGGGACTCGATCGCCGCGAGCAGATCCGCGCGATGGCCTCGGCCGCCCGCTTCGAGCACTGCGTGGAACGTCCCGCGATAGGCCTCGAGCAGGGGAAGGATCTGGGCCACGAGCAGATCGAGCCACGGCCGGCCCTCCTCCGTCTCGCCCCACCTGCCGTCGGCCGTGCGCCGCATCCAGCCCCGCTGCGCGAGGACGTCGAGCGTTCGCTGCAGGCGCTGCTCGCGTGCCTCGCCCCCTCGCGAGAACAGCTCCAGCCGCAGCAGCTCCAGCCAGGAAGAGGCGCGGGCGAGGAGAGCCCCGCGCGAGTCCCCTTCCCCACCCCCACGCAGGGCGAGTGCGATGGCAGCCGGCCATCCCAGCGGGGGGATCAGGCTCGCGCGGTAGTAATCGAGCAGGCGCCGGTCCTCCTGCCGGACGACGAGGACGTCCCCTCGCGGCGACGCCGTGCGCTTCACGCGACCGCCCTCGAGCAACGGAGCGAGCCATTCCTCGGAGGACACCGTGCTCGCGGCGCGTACGAGCTCTGCGGTTCGCGGTACCCCGAGCGCTCCGAGCAGGTCGGCGATGCCGCGGGCCCGCGCAGCGAGATCCCCCACGCGAAGCCCCGCGTGCGGGCTCGCGAGCAACGCCGCACAGGCGACGGCGAGCGGCCCCGCGGTCGTGAGCTCGTCGAGTCGCCGGCACAGCTCGAAGCCGAGCGACCGGGTCGCCGCGCGAAGATCGCGCTCCCCACCCGACGCGGGCGCGCCGAGCACGGCGGAGACGGCCAGGGGATCCCCGAAGCGAACGACGACGACCCCGAAGGAGCCGAACGGCCGCCGCAGCACGGAACGTGCGCGGATCAGGTTGGACACGCTCTCGCGCTGCTTCGGGGCCCCGCTGCGCTCGGCCTCGATGGCCCGCTCTTCCACGACCCGCTCGTACGTGAACGCAACCGGAACCACGTACAGGTCGCGACGCACGCCCGCCTCGTACGCTTCGAGAACCATGTGCAGCATGCCGAGCCGTGGGGGCAGCGTCTTGCCCGTGCGGGAGCGCGTGCCCTCGATGAAGAACTCCTGGCTCGCACCATCCTTGATCAACTGCTTCACGTAGGTGCGAAACACCATGGTGTAGAGGTGATCGCCCTCGAAGCTTCGGCGCAGGAAGAAGGCCCCCGCGCGGCGGAAGATCGGCCCCAGCGGCCAGAACGAGAGGTTCACGCCGGCCGCCACGTGCGGCGGCACGAGGTGGTTCTGGTAGAACAGCCACGACAGGATCAGGTAATCGAAGTGGCTGCGGTGGCTCGGTACGAGCACGAGCGGATGGAGCTTCGCCGCGTCGACGATCCGCTCGAGGCCGTGCACCTCGAAGCGCACGAACAGCCGGCGGAAGAGCGCGCCGACGACGACGGACAGGATCGCGAGCACGATCGGACTCGGCCGTGCGGAGATCTCATCGAGCGCGCGCCGGGCCTCCCGTTCGACGCGTTCGACCGGATCGCCGGCTTCCGAGGCCCGCTGCCGCACGGCACGCTGCACGGTGGGATCTCCGAGCACGGCCTCGCGGACGCGCTCGGGACTGCGCAGAGGGGCGCCGACGATCGGCTTCTCCTCGCGCCGCAGATGGATGAGCAGGGATCGACGCACCTGCGTCGCGATGCCATCGATCCCGAGCGCGCGCCGCTCCTCGACGAAGCGGTCGAGATCGATCGGCGCGCCCACGCGCACGACCAGGTTCCGGTAGTTCCACAGGAACGAGATCACCTTCGCCAGATCCGTCGGACGCTCGGGGCCTCCGTAGAAAAGATCCAGAAACGGCCGGCGTGGTCGCGCGCCCTTGCGCCAGACGAGGACGAGAGGAACGAGCGCCACCTGTTGCAGGCCCGTGCCCTCTGCATCGAAGCACGACGCCACGACCTCGCGCAGGCAGTCGAGCGGCACGCGCCCACGCTGGAGCGCACGGTCCCTGCCGGAGAAGCGCGCGCCGAGCTCGACGCTGCGCAGGAAGAGGAAGGCCGAGCCCCCGGAGCGGACGATCCGGCGCACCCACTGCGCCTCGGCGACTCGCGGTCCGGCGCCATCTCGTCGGGCGGACCGCGAGAAGAGATGGCGGAACGCGATGCGCAGTGCCTCGCCGATCGGCCGGTAGTAATGGAAGCGGATCGCGCTCGCGAAGCTCGACAGCCGCAGCCCCGAGGCGAGGAACAGCCAGTTGAACAGGAAGTAGTCGAGACGCGACGCGTAGCGCATCACGTAGATCACCGCGCCTGCGCGCTCGAGCGCCCGCAGGCGCTCCGCCTCTGCCGGCTCAAGGCGGAAATCGGAGAAGAACCGCTGTGCGAATGCGCGCGCTGCGCGGCCGAACCGCGGCGTCATCGCCGTGAGCGGATCGGGGGTCGCGAACTCGTCCATTCCGGGGCAGAGTACCCCCGCGGCAGCCGAGCGCGAGGACGAAGGGTCGTCCTCGGCCAGGCAGCGCGACGCCCGCTCGCCCGCCGTGGAGGATCTTCATGAGCGATCTCGCGGACCTGCTCGCGAACAACGTCCGCTGGGCGGAGCGCATCCGCCGCGAGGATCCCGGCTTCTTCGGCAAGCTCGCGAGCCAGCAGGCGCCCGGATACCTGTGGATC
>CAZOTO010000065.1:0-16169 GCA_964582775.1 uncultured Myxococcales bacterium | reverse complement strand
AGCGCCTCGATGGACCGGTGCGCGGCAACGGCAAGATCATCCAGGAGCTCGAGGGGACGTTCCGCGGCGCGGGCTGGGACGTGACCAAGGTGATCTGGGGCGATCGCTGGGATCCGCTCCTCGCCCGCGACAAGAAGGGCCTGCTGCTCGAACGCATGGAACGCGCCGTCGATGGCGACTATCAGAACTACGCCGCCCGCCCGGGCTCGTATACGCGCGAGCACTTCTTCGGCACCCACGCCGAGCTGCGCGAGATGGTCGCGAACCTCACCGACGACGACATTCGCCAGCTCAATCGCGGAGGACACGATCCGCAGAAGGTCTACGCCGCCTACGCCTCCGCGATGAAGGCGGACGGGCGCCCCACCGTGATCCTCGCCAAGACGATCAAGGGCTACGGCATGGGCGAGGCCGGCGAAGGCATGAACATCACCCATCAGCAGAAGAAGATGGGGTTCGAGGCACTGCGCAAGTTCCGCGACCGCTACCGGATCCCGGTTCCCGACGAGAAGCTCGAGGAGACGCCCTTCTACAAGCCCGCGGACGACAGCCCCGAGATGCGGTACATGCACGAGCGCCGACAGGCGCTCGGCGGCTACACACCGTGGGGCATCCGCAAGGCCGAACCGCTCGAGATCCCGGACCTGTCGATCTTCAAGGCCCAGCTCGAGGGCTCGGGCGATCGCGAGATCTCCACCACGATGGCGTTCGTGCGCATGCTCACGGCGCTCGTGCGCGACAAGAAGATCGGGAAGCTCGTGGCGCCCATCGTCGCCGACGAGGCGCGCACCTTCGGCATGGATGCCTTGTTCCGGCAGCTCGGTATCTACGCGGCGGAGGGCCAGCTCTACGAGCCGCAGGACTCCGATCAGGTGATGTACTACCGCGAGGACAAGAGCGGGCAGATCCTGCAGGAGGGTCTGAACGAGGCGGGCGCGATGTCCGCGTGGATCGCGGCCGGCACGGCGTACAGCCACCACCGCGTGAACCTCATCCCCTTCTTCATCTACTACTCCATGTTCGGCTTCCAGCGGGTGGGGGATCTCATCTGGGCGGGAGCGGACTCGCGCACGCGAGGATTCCTGCTCGGCGGGACCTCGGGGCGCACCACGCTCGCGGGCGAGGGGTTGCAGCACCAGGACGGCCACAGCCACATGGCCGCGGCCTGCGTCCCGAACTGCGTGGCCTACGACCCCGCCTATGCCTACGAGCTCGCCGTGATCCTGCACAGCGGACTCACGCGCATGTATCGCGACCAGGAGAGCATCTTCTACTACGTCACCGTCGCCAACGAGAACTATGCGCATCCGCCGATGCCTGCGAGCATCGAGGACGGCATCGTGAAGGGGATGTACCTGCTGCGGCCGGGATCCGACGGCGACGGGCCACGGGTGCAGCTCATGGGCAGCGGGACGATCCTGCGCGAGGTGATCGCCGCAGCCGACCTGCTCGCGCAGGACTTCGGCGTACACAGTGACGTGTGGAGCGTCACGAGCTTCACCGAGCTGCGCCGCGAGGGGCTCGAAGCCGAGCGCTGGAACATGCTCCATCCGAGCGGGGAGCCACGCCGCAGCTACGTGCAGCAACAGCTCCACGGGCGCCATGGCCCCGTGGTGGCAGCGACCGACTGGGTGCGCGAGTTCCCCGACCAGATCCGTCCGTTCGTCGATCGTCGCTATCGCGTGCTCGGCACCGACGGCTTCGGACGCTCCGACCGCCGCGAGAAGCTGCGCCAGCACTTCGAGGTGAATCGCTACTTCGTCGTGCTCGCAGCGCTCGAGACGCTGAGCGAAGAGGGGGCGATCCCCGCCTCTGCCGTGCAGAAGGCGATCGAGCGCTACGAGATCGACCCCAACAAGCCCTACGCGGCGACGGCCTGAGACGCCAGGGAGGTTCGGAGGTGGCTGTCGAGAAGAGAGTTCTGCTCCCGGACATCGGCGACTTCCACGACGTCGACGTGGTCGAGGTCGTGGCGTCCGCGGGCTCGCAGGTCGCGGCCGACGATCCGCTGATCGTCCTCGAGACGGACAAGGCGACGCTCGAGATCCCCGCGCCGTTCCCCGGTGTCGTGAAACAGATCACCGTCTCCGTCGGGGATACCGTGAACCAGGGCGAGCTCATCGCCGTGATGGAGGTGGACGAGGCGCCGCAGGAGAAGGCCGTCGAGCCCCCTGCATCCGCGAGCGAGCGCACGGACGAGCGCGGCGAGACGAAGAGAGCGGAGAAGACCGAAACCGCACAGAAGAAGGCTGCGCCGGAGCCGCCGCCTGCCCGTACGGTTCCCGAGTCCGTCATCGCGCCGAGCCAGCCCCTTCCCGCCGCTGCACAGGAGGAGGTGCAGTTCTCGGCGGCGAAGGCACACGCGAGTCCGTCCGTGCGCAGGCTCGCGCGCGAGCTCGGCGTCGATCTCTCGATGGTTCCCTCGTCCGGACGCAAGGGCCGCGTGCTGAAGGAGGACGTGCAGGCCTTCGTGAAGGGCATGCTTGCCAAGGGCACGGCGGCCGGCGTTCCCATCTCGGGCGTCACCGTGGCCAAGGCGCCCGACATCGACTTCTCGAAGTTCGGCCCCACGCAGCTGCAGCCGCTCAACAAGGTGCGCAAGCTCTCGTCGGCGAATCTGCACCGGAGCTGGGTCACCGTTCCTCACGTCACCCAGCACGACGAGGCGGACGTGACCGACCTCGAGGCCTTCCGCGTGTCGCAGCGCGCCGAGGCGGAGAAGAAGGGCGTGAAGCTCACCTTCCTGCCGCTGCTCATGAGGGCGGTCGTAAAGGCACTCGAGGAGTTTCCGCACTTCAACTCCTCGCTCGATCGCACCGGCGAGAACCTGATCCTCAAGCAGTACTTCCACATCGGGGTGGCGGTCGACACCCCGCAGGGGCTCGTCGTGCCCGTCGTTCGCGACGTGGATCAGAAGAACATCCTCGACCTCGCCGCCGAGCTCATGGAGGTGAGCGCGAAGGCGCGAGAGCGCAAGCTCCGCCCCGAGGATCTGCAGGGCGGAACGTTCTCCATCTCGAGCCTCGGCGGCATCGGAGGCACGTTCTTCACGCCGATCGTGAACCACCCCGAGGTCGCGATCCTCGGCGTGTCGCGCACGCAGTGGAAGCCGGTCTACCAGGACGGGGAGCTGGTGCCACGGCTCGTGCTCCCCCTGTCCCTCTCCTACGACCATCGCGTGATCGACGGCGCGGATGCCGTCCGCTTCACCACCCGCCTGGCGCAGCTCCTCGGCGATCTGCGACTCATCCTGCTGTGACGCCATGACCGCACGGACGATCCGCGTACCGAACATCGGAGACTTCCACGACGTCGAGGTGATCGAGGTCTTCGTCGCACCGGGCGACCGCGTCGAGGTCGAGACACCGATCCTCATGATCGAGAGCGACAAGGCCTCGATCGAGATTCCCTCGCCCGCGGCGGGTGTCGTGCAAGAGCTCCTGCTCGGCGTCGGAGATCGGGTGAGCGAGGGCACGGAGATCCTCGCCCTCGAGGTCACCGGGGCCGAAGCCACATCGGAGGCGAACGCAGACGAGAGCACCGAAGGCGAAGCCGACGAGGAGCCCGCCGCGCAGGCACCCGAGCCCACGCCCGCCCCTGCCCCCGCCTCGGCATCTCCCGCACCCGCGGCCTCCGCGGACACGAGCCGGGACGAATCGCATGCCGACGTGCTCGTGCTGGGCGCAGGCCCGGGTGGGTACACCGCGGCGTTCCGCGCGGCGGATCTCGGCAAGCGGGTGATCCTGGTCGAGCGCCACCCTACACTGGGAGGTGTCTGTCTCAACGTGGGCTGCATTCCCTCGAAGGCGCTGCTCCACGTGGCCGAGGGCATTGCGATGGCGCGCGAGCTCGCCGAGCGCGGCGTCGACTTCGGCACGCCGCGGATCGACCTCGCGAAGCTTCGCGAATCGAAGGACGCCGTCGTGGGGCGGCTCACCGCCGGACTCGCGGATCTCGCCCGCAAGCGCGGCGTTCGCGTCGTCACCGGCGCCGGGCGCTTCACGGGCGCGCGCGAGATCTCCGTCGAGACCGCCGAGGGAACGCGCGCCCTCACCTTCGATCACGCGATCATCGCCGCAGGCTCGCGCCCGGCGCGCCTGCCGGGGCTGCCGTACGACGATCCGCGCGTCATGGACTCGACGGGTGCGCTCGCGCTCGCCGAGGTTCCCCGCACGCTGCTCGTGATCGGCGGCGGCATCATCGGGCTCGAGATGGCGAGTGTCTACCACGCACTCGGCGCCGAGATCACCGTCGTCGAGCTGCTCGACCGGCTCGTCCCCGAAGCCGATCCCGACCTGGTCCAGCCGCTGCAGCGCCGCCTCACGAAGCAGTACGCCGCGATCCACCTGGGCACCCGCGTAACGAACGTCGAGTCGCGTGAGGACGGACTCCTCGTCTCCTTCGAAGGACCGAAGGCGCCCGAGCCCACCCTCTTCGATCGCGTGCTCGTCGCCGTGGGCCGCGTCCCGAACGGGCGCGAGATCGGGGTCGAGCGGCTCGGTGTGCGTGTCGACGAGCGCGGCTTCCTCCCCGTCGACGAACGCCAACGCACGAACGTGTCGCACGTCTACGCCATCGGCGACATCGTGGGCACCCCGATGCTCGCGCACAAGGCGAGCCACGAGGGCAAGGTGGCGGCCGAGGCGATCGCGGGCCTGCCCTCCGGATTCGACGCGCTCACCATCCCCTCCGTCGCGTACACCGATCCGGAGATCGCGTGGGCAGGCCTCACCGAGACCCAGGCGAAGAAGCAGGGCATCGACGTCGAGGTGACGACGTTCCCGTGGGCGGCGAGCGGACGCGCGCTCGGGATCGGGCGCGCCGAGGGCCTCACGAAGCTGCTCTTCTCGAAGGAGACGGGTCGCATCGTCGGCGCGGGGATCGTTGGTCCGCACGCGGGCGAGCTGATCGCCGAAGCCACGCTCGCCATCGAGCTCGGCGCGGATGCCGAGGACATCGCCCTCACCATCCACGCCCATCCGACGCTGTCGGAGACCGTGGCCTTTGCCGCCGAGATCGCCGAGGGCACGATCACCGACCTCTTCCTGCCGAAGCGGCGCTGAGCGACTGCACCCGGAGCGCCGGAGACGAGCTTCGCCGCGGATCGTCGCTCAGAGCAGCGCCGCGATCCGCTCGAGCATCCACAGCGAGGCGAGCGAGCCGAGAACGTGCGCCGCTGCGTTCGTCCACGCGACGCCGCCTCGCATCCAGCGTCGCCGCAGCAGCGCTGCCCCGCTCGCGAGCACGGCCACGAAGGCGATCTGCCCGAGCTCGATGCCGACATTGAAGCTCGCGAGCGCGAGCGGGATCTCGTTCGCGGGAAGTCCGACCTCGGAGAGCGCTCCCGCGAAGCCGAACCCGTGAAGCAGGCCGAACACACCGGCCATGCCTCGGGGCTCACGCGCGAATCCCTTGGGTGGCTCCTCCCCGCGGCGTAGGCCGATCTCGACGGCGAGCCACAGGATGCTCGCGGCGATCGCCACCTCGATCGGCCCGGACGGGACGCGCACCCAGCCGAGCGCCGCCGCGGAGAGCGTCACGCTGTGCCCCACCGTGAACGCGGTGATCGTCACCACGAGCCGGCGCAGCCCGTCGACGAGGAGCAGCAGACCGGCCACGAACATCAGGTGATCGATCCCGCCGAGGATGTGCTCGATGCCGAGCACGAGGTACTCGCGCGCGGTCTGCAGAGCGCTCTTCGACGCAGGCACGACGAGCGTGGACCGACCGCCATGCAGTACGGCACGCACGAGCGCGCCATCCGGGAGCTCGATGCGCAGCAGTGCGTTCGTTCCCGAGGCCTCGAGCCCGCGCACCCCGACGCGGCGGCCCACGATTCCCTCCGATCCGCACTCGAGCCCGATCTCGAAGAGCACGGCGGTGCCCTCCTCGCGCGGGGGTTCCTGCGCCACGGGTCGACATTCGCTCGGCAGCACGGGCTCGATCACGACTCCCGAGGGACGGACCGCCGGCGTCTTGAACAGCACGTCGGCGCGCCCTCCGTCGCGCACACGAAGGTCGAGCAGCGACGGGGCGAGAGGATGCGAAGAGGCCACCCCCGCGAACCCGAGCCCGAGCCACAGACCCAGCAACGCGATGCGTCCCGCCCGGTTCATCCGGCCCCTCCCGCGCCGGCGAGCGCCACGTCGACGTCGTAGTGCGTGCGAAGCCGCGCGAGCGCATGCCGCAGCGCATCCTCGCCCTGCCGCGCGCGAATCTCGGCGACGACGCGCGCGCGGACCTCCTCGAGCGGGCGCGGCCTCTCGGCTGCGCGCTCGTGCACGAACACCAGGTGCAGGCCATAGGCGGACTCGACGGGCTCCGACCACTCGCCGGCCGCCAAGCCGAACACGCGCTGCGCAAACGCCGCCCCGAAGATCCCGGCCACCTCGCGCTGCGTGCGCAGGGCCTGGTGATGACCGCGCAGGAACGGATCGCCGAGCGCGATGGCATCGTCGACCGAGGCCTCGGGCTCCACGAGCCGCGCGCGAAGCGCGCGCGCCCTCTCCTCGGCATCCGCATCCGAACGCGACACGTACACATGGGAGAGTCGAACCCGCGCCGGCTCCACGTAGCGGCTCGCATTCGCCTCGTAGTGGGCGCGGATCTCGTCGGCCGGCGGATCGTCGTCGCTCGGGGGCCGCTCGAGCAGGCTCCGCATCCGCAGCACGACACCGCGACGCACGACCGGATCCGTGCGCTCGAGCCCGAGCGCGAGCGCCTCGCGGAGCAGCGTCTCCTCGTCTTCGGATCCGAAGCCAAGGAATCGCGCGTTCGCCACGAGCCGCTGCCGCAGCGCGCCATCCCCCGCGGGCAGGCCCAGCGCAAGCCCCTCGCGGAACAGGATCTCGTCGTCGATCTCCGCCTCGATCGCGGCGCGAAGCTGCGACTCGGTGGGCTCGCCGCGAAGCGACAGGGCGAGCTGCTCGCGGACGCGCTCGATGCGCGCGGAGTCGATCACGATGCGCTCCCGCTCCGGCCGCGCGAGCCACGCCGACAGCACGCTCTGCGCGACGAACAGCAACGCCCCGATCGCCAGGAAGCGACCGAGCAATCGAATCGCCAGCATCCTGCACCACTCCCGTCGCCTCGATCCTCGCGCATCTGTCATACTGGGCGCACACGACTCGGACAAGTGGAGGCAACCTTGAAGGGACCCCTCTCGAGCGCACCCCTCGCTCCGTCCCCCGCGGCGTTCCTCGTGGCGGGACTCGCGGGGCTCGCCGCCCTCCTCCCGGGGACACCCGCTCGCGCGGAGCACACGGCACCCGCCGTCGAGGGAGCCGCCTGCAGCGACTACGATGCGATGCGCCAGCCGTTCTTCGGCGATCTCCACGTCCACACGGGATTCTCGTTCGACGCCTGGGCCCAGGGCGTGCGCAGCACCCCGCGCGACGCCTATCGCTTCGCACGGGGCGAGCCGCTCGGCCTGCCCCCGTACGACCGAGAGGGACAGCCGGCACGAACCATCCGCATCGACCGGCCGCTCGACTTCACGGCCGTCACCGATCATGCGGAGCTCCTCGGCGAGATCCGAATCTGCGGCACCCCCGGCGCGCAGGGCTACGACGCCGACGTCTGCTGGGGAGCGCGCAACCTGCCCTCGTTCGTGGGGCTCACGCTCTTCGCCACGCGCTACCTGATCTTCCGCGACCGCTGGAGCTTCTGTGGTGATGGCGACCAGCACTGCCTGGCCCGCACACGCGATGTCTGGGCCGACGTGCGGCAGGCCGCCGCCGAGGCGAACGACACCTGCCACTTCACGAGCCTCGTCGGCTACGAGTGGACGGGCACCATCGGCGACGGCGCGAACCTACACAGGAACGTGATCTTCCGCAGCGAGCACGTCCCCGATGCTCCGGTGAGCTGGATGGACACCCCCTCCGCATCGAAGCTATGGGAGCGTCTGCGCGCGGAGTGCGTCGACGGCATGCCGGGCTGCGACGTGTTCACGATTCCGCACAACTCGAACCTCTCCGCCGGGCTCATGTTCGCCACGGCGAGCCTCGAGACCGCGGCCGACATCGACCGGCCGATCACCCGGGACGAGGCCCGGGAGCGCGCGCGCATGGAGCCGCTCGTCGAGATCATGCAGCACAAGGGCGACTCCGAGTGCCTGCTCGGCGGCGACACGACCGACGAGGCCTGCGCCTTCGAGAAGGTCCCCTACAACAGCTTCGTCGGGGTGGGCATGCCGAGACCGCTTCCGGAGGCGATGCGGCCGCTTCGCGCCGACATGGTGCGAGAGGCCCTGAAGAAGGGGCTTCGCGAGGAGCAACGGCTCGGCACGAACCCGTTGCGCTACGGGATCATCGCGAGCACGGACACGCACCTGGGGGCATCCGGGTTCGTCGGCGAGGACTCGGCCGTCGGACACGGCGGAGCCGGACGCGCGCAGTCCGCCGCCGGGCCACTGCGCATTCCGGACGAGATCGAGAACAACCCCGGAGGACTCGCCGTCGTCTGGGCCGAGGAGAACTCGCGCGAAGCCCTCTTCCGCGCGATGTTGCGCCGCGAGACGTACGGAACGAGCGGATCCCGTCCCATCGTGCGCTTCTTCGGCGGATGGCGGTATCCCGCGGATCTCTGCGGCCGTCGCGACCTGGTCGCCCAGGGCTACGCGGCCGGCGTGCCGATGGGCGGAGATCTCCCGCAGCGGCCACGCGGCGCGCGCGCTCCCATCTTCGCGATCTCGGCGCTTCGCGATCCGGGAACCGAGGAGAAGCCCGGCACTGCCCTGCAGCGCATCCAAGTCGTGAAGGGCTGGCTCGAGCGGGGCGAGACGCGCGAGAAGGTCTACGACGTGGCCGGCGGCGAGAGCGATGCGAGCGTGGACGTCGCGACCTGCCAGACGAGCGGCTCCGGCGCGGACGAGCTCTGCGCGGTGTGGACCGATCCGGATTTCGATCCGAAGCAGCGCGCGTTCTACTACGTGCGGGTGCTCGAGAACCCGACGTGCCGTTGGAGCCAACAGATCTGCGTGCGTGCCGGCGTGGATTGCTCGAACCCGCAGTCCGTCCCGCCCGGGCTCCGCGCCTGTTGCATGGCGGACGTTCCGCCCGTGGTCCAGGAGCGCGCCTGGACCTCCCCCATCTGGTACCGGCCGTAGAGCCCGGCGATCCGGTGATGCAGCGCACCGTGCGGGGTCATCCCCCCTGCTAGGTTGGGGCCCGTGCGACCCGCGAGATCACTCCCGTACACCCCTGCGAACCGCTCGATCTCCGAACGTCTCCGTCTCGCGGCGTGCCTCCTCGTCGCCGGGACCGCGATCGGCGGCTGCGCGGCCCCGTGGAAGCAGGGCGTTCCCGAGCCATCGATTCCCGCGGAGCGTTCCGCGCCGAGCCGCGGATCGACGGCGCCTGCGACTCCCTCCGCACGGGCGGATTCCCCCGGTGTCCCGGCCCCCGGCGGCGACCCGGTCCGCCTGCCGTCGGGCACCACCCGCCCCAGGAATCCCGAAGACCTCTGCTCCGTGTTCGCCGAGAAGCCCGACTGGCTCGACGCTGCCGCCCGGTCCGAGGAGCGCTGGGGTGTTCCCGTGCCGATCCAGCTCGCCATCATCTACCGCGAGTCGCGCTTCCGGCACGATGCGGCCCCCCGGTTGAAGACGGCGGGAACCATGTACGGCTACGGCCAGGTGATCGACTCGACGTGGAACAGCTATCGCCAGCGGACAGGGAGGCTCGACGCCCGTCGCGACGACTTCGCCGACACGGTCGACTTCATTGGCTGGTACGCAGACCTGCTCCACCGCAGGGTGGGAATCGCCAAGGACGACGCGCACTCCCTCTACCTGGCCTACCACGAGGGCCCTACCGGATACCGCCGGGGCCGATATCGCTCCAAGCCGCGCCTGCTCGAGGTGACGCGCCGCCTGGAACAGCGCGCGGATCGGTATCGCGCACAGCTCCAGACGTGCCACGCAGATCTACTCTCACGGAGCACGCAGTCGGTGGCCCGTAGCCCGGACGATCGGGAGCGTGCGGCTCGACGGCTCCCATCCGTCCCGGCAAGGAGGGTCACTTCGACGGTGCCGTGACGGCCGTCACGGCGATTCCGACGCCCACGCCGAACCCTCTCCCAGTGGTCGGAGCCGGAGGAATCCCGCCATGCCCTCGACACAGACGCTCTTCGCGATCGCCATCCTGCTGGGGCTGCTCGCCTCTGCGCTCTCGCTGTAGTAGCCCCTCTCTCCCGTCCTCGTGTGCTTTCGCCGTCGGTGATCTGGGCTAGTCTCCCGGTCGCACTCGCACCCGGAGGCCCCCCTTGGCGAAGAAGAACACCCCCGACGCTCCCACGCCGGTCTTCTCCCGCGTCGAGGACACCCTGTTCGAAGCGCGGAGGGTCTTCGTCTACGGCGAGATCAACCAGGCGCTCGCCCGCGACGTCACCCAGAAGCTCGTCGCGATGTCCGAGACCTCGAACGACGACATCGTGATCTACATCAACAGCCAGGGCGGACACGTCGAGTCGGGCGACACGATCCACGACATGATCCGGTTCGTGAAGCCGCGGGTGAAGGTCGTGGGAACCGGCTGGGTGGCGAGCGCCGGCGCGCACATCTTCCTCGCTCCCGAGCGCGAGAACCGCTTCTGCCTGCCGAACACGCGCTTCCTGCTGCACCAACCGCACGGCGGCGTCCACGGTTTCGCCGTCGACATCGGCATCGAGGCGCAGGAGATCGTGAAGATGCGCCAGCGCCTGAACCGCATCATCTCCGAGCAGACCGGCCAGCCGCTCGAGAAGGTCGAGGCGGACACGGACCGCAACTTCTGGATGGATGCGGAGCAGGCGCGAGACTACGGAATCGTCGGCCAGATCGTGCGCTCGATGAGCGAGCTCGCGTAGTGTCCTTCCCGAAGTTCGCTCGCTAGATCCCCAGCGGCAGACGAAGCGGCTCGTCGATCCGCTTTGGACACGGAGCAGCGACCGGCGCGAGGCCGAAGAATGCGATCTCGTCGTCCTGCGCGCGCGCGCGCTCCCGGGCCGTCGGGGGCGGGCATGCGCTCTCCCCCTCGAGCAGGATCCGGCAGATGCGATCCAGGCTCGGACACCGCCCCCTCTCGAGCTCATCGAACGACGAATAGGCCAGCCTTCCACTGTGCGGATCGGGCATATCGACCAGGGGGAAGGGAATGTCGAAGCGGAAGTAGAACCCGTAGACGAAGCGGTACGCGAGCCTGCGCACCTCGGGATCGAGATGGCTCGCGGGCGTCGACGCCAGGGAATCCAGAAGCGGCTCGTACGATGACGACGTTTTGACGGTGTGCACGAACGGCAGCCCCGAGCAGCGCGATCCGGCCGCCATCACCACCGTCTTGCCGCGACTCGCCATCTCCCATCCAACCGTGCTCTGGAAGACCAATCCCACGCACGCGAGGTCCATGAGCGCATACGAGCTGAGCTCCTCTTCCGGCATCACGACCCGCACGTTCGACGGCGCGCGAGAGCGAAGAGACCGGAGCTCCTCGATCTGACGGCGATTCACTCCCGTCGCCCGGGGACCACCGATGTTCGGGTGGGCGCGCAGAACGAAATCGATCTCGGGATGTCGTGCGGCCCACGCCACCGTACGCTCCATCCAATCGACCTGACGGCCGAGCACCGACTCCCATCCCCTCGACGACACCGTCTCGTCACTGCTCGTCGTGAAGATCGCCCACACGGGCCGACCCGGCCCGAGGGACAAACGCGTCCTCGTTCCGTCGAGCTCCGGACGGGCAGAGTTGAAAGCGTGCCAGCTGGTATCCCGCCCCTCCGCCCGCGCCCGGAGCAATTCGTCTGCAGTGCGCAGCTCCGAATCCACGAGAGGAATCCCTCCCCAGTCGCGCCACATCCGATCCGTACACGCGAGGTCGTGACAGCCCGCGTTCTCGAATAGGAACAGGCTCCGCGTGCGTGCACCGCGCTCGTGACAGACCACCCGGATGCCCCGCATCCGGGCGAGCTCGAGTGCAATTCGCAAGGAGGACAAGCGCCCGTTCAGGACGAACAGCAGATCGGGTCGATAATCATCGAGCAGCCGAGACACGGCAAAGCAAGCGATCAGACCGCTGTACAGATATCCGCGGAACGAGCGATCGACCGCCTCGTCCGTCTCGTCCAGCTCGGCATCGCGCAGATCCGAGTTCACCGAAGAGACGACCCACTCGCCGATGCTCCACTCTCCGTACCGTGCGCCACGCAGGCTCCCCCGCGGCAGCGCATCCGCCCATCGCCGGGCCTCACGAAGATCCGCCGGCAGGACATGGCGGCCCAACCATTCGAAGGGAAAGCCGAGCCGGTTCGAGAGCGTCGCTACGTGCACCTGACACGAACCGCACGAGCCCTCGGTTCGAGGAGCCGTCGCCTGCCAGTGCATGTCGCAGCTCGCGTACAGGCCGTCGCAATGGACGAGCCGCACCTGCGCGCCCCGCATCTGCACCGCCCGCAG
The DNA here is from genome assembly GCA_964582775.1 of uncultured Myxococcales bacterium. GTDB lineage: Bacteria > Myxococcota_A > UBA9160 > SZUA-336 > SZUA-336 > CAZOTO01. The sequence continues at coordinate 3,736 of CAZOTO010000065.1, read as the reverse complement.
GATCGTGAGCTCCCAGAGCCCATGCAGGGTCCACTGGTTGTACGGGGAATAGCAGAGAACTCGCTGCATCGACGTCGCCCCTCCCGACCGGCCCGGATCCATCGGAGCCGCTCGCTGGGACCGCCATCGGAGCGGACGTCGAATTCTTGAGAAACCCGATCTTCCGGCGAAAGCTGCGTCCCACTTGCGCCGAAGAGAACCCTCGCGATCTCCCGGAGGACCCTACGACCCTCGCCAACGGATCCTGCATGCACACACGCGCCAAGACACGACACGATCGACACGAATCATCCGCCGGCTTCATGAACCACTGGGGCACTCCATCATGATCATCGAGCCCAACTCTGCGAAGTACTGCGTCCTGGGAGAGCAACCCATCTCGGATGCGCTGCGCAAGATCAACGAGAACAAGACCCGCGTGATCTTCGTCGTGAACACGACGGGGCGCCTCGAGGGGGTGCTCAGCGACGGTGATCTCAGGCGATGGCTCGTCACCCAATCGACCATCGACCTGGACCGGCCGGTGCGAACGATCGCAAAGAGGTCCGTTCGCTCCGCACTCGTGACGGAGGACCCCGGCCGGATCTCCGCGATGCTTCACGACGGAGTCGATGCGGTCCCTCTTCTCGACGCCTTCGGCCACGTCGTGGCGATCGCAACCACGAAGCTCCAGGAGCTCGCGATCGGAGAGTTCACGCTTCGCCCGGATTCGCCGGCGTTCGTGATCGCCGAGATCGGAAACAACCACAATGGGAGCGTCGAGACCGCGATGCGGCTCGTCGACGCAGCGCAGGCGGCCGGCGCAGACTGCGTCAAGTTCCAGATGCGCCACCTCGAGAGCCTCTACCGCAATGCGGGCGATCCCACCGACGCATCCGAGGATCTGGGAGCACAGTACACCCTCGACATCCTCTCGCGATTCAATCTTCGACCCGACCAGCTCTTCGAGATCTTCGACTACTGCCACTCTCGATCGATTCTCCCCCTGTGCACACCATGGGACCTCGAGAGCGTGGAGGCACTCGAGCGCTATGGGGTCGCTGCGTACAAGGTGGCCTCTGCCGATCTCACCCATCACGACCTGCTTCGCCGGATCTGCTCGACGCGAAAGCCGCTCCTTCTCTCGACCGGGATGTCGACCGAGGGCGAGATCAACGACAGCGTCCAGCTCCTGCGCAGCCGTGGCGCTGCGTTTGCGCTGCTCCACTGCAACTCGACCTACCCCACTCCATTCAAGGACATCCAGCTCGCGTGCATCCGCAGGCTCTCCGAGACGCACCGATGCCTCGTCGGGTACTCCGGACACGAGCGGGGATTCCACGTCGCGGTCGCTGCGGTCGCCCTCGGTGCCAAGGTCATCGAGAAGCACTTCACCTTCGACCGCGAGATGGAGGGCAACGACCACAAGGTGAGCCTCCTTCCCGCGGAGTTCGCCGCCATGGTGCGAGCCATCCGGGACGTCGAATCCGCCATCGGAACGGACCAAGAGAGATCGTTGAGCCAGGGAGAGCTCATCAACCGGGAAATCCTCGCGAAGAGCCTCGTCGCTCGGAATCCGATCTCTCGCGGAGAATCGATCACCGACGTGATGATCGCCGTGAAGAGCCCCGGCCGCGGACTCCCGCCGAGTCGCCGGCAGGATCTGATCGGACGGCGTGCGCTGCGCGACATCCCGGCGGGCGACTTCTTCTACCCGAGCGATCTCCTCGACGCTCCTCTGGTGCCACGCCCCTATCGATTCCGCAGACCCTGGGGAGTTCCCGTTCGCTTCCACGACGCGGTCTCCATCGTGTCGTCGAGCAATCCGGTCTTCGTCGAGTACCACCTGAGCTACCGCGATCTCGACGTTCGCATCGACTCCTATCTGGATCGCGTACTCGACGTCGGGTTCATCGTGCACGCCCCCGAGATGTTCGCCGGTGATACCCTCCTCGATCTCTGCTCCCTCGATGAAGCTGCACGGCAGGGATCGATCGACGCCATGAATCGGGTCGCCGACGTCGCGCGAGCCCTCGCCCCCTACCACTCGCGATCACACGATCGGGTTCCCGTGGTCACGAACGTCGGCGGGTTCACGCTCGACGAGCCGCTCGACAAGGGCGAACGGATGCGGCGATACGACCGGTTGATCGAATCGCTGCACGAGCTCGATCGATCCGGCATCGAGATCCTCCCCCAGACGATGCCTCCGTTCCCGTGGCATTTCGGCGGCCAGCGCTACCACAACCTGTTCGTGGACCCGCATGAGATCGACGGGTTCTGCCGCGACACGGGCATCCGGATCTGCCTCGACGTCTCGCACTCGAAGCTCGCGTGCACCCATCACGACTGGTCCCTCCACGACTTCGTCGCCCTGGTCGGACCGCATACGGCACACCTCCACATCGCAGACGCGGAGGGTGTCGATGGCGAGGGCCTCCAGATCGGTGACGGAAGCATCGACTTCGGTGCCCTCGCGCACGACCTCGACCTCCACGCCCCGGGAGCATCGTTCATTCCCGAGATCTGGCAGGGGCACAAGAACGATGGCGAGGGGTTCTGGCAGGCCCTCGAGCGATTGGAGCAGTGGCTCTGATGATGGACGCGCTGGCGATCATCCCCGCGAGGGGCGGCTCCAAACGAGTTCCGCGGAAGAATCTCCTTCCACTGCGTGGCCTCCCCTTGGTCGCGCATTCGATCGATCACGCGCGTGCTGCGAAATCCGTCGGCACGATCATCGTCTCTACGGATGATCGCGAGATCGCCGACGTCTCCAGGGCGCACGGCGCAGAGGTCTCGCTGCGCCCACCCGCCCTCTCGGGCGACGAGGCCAGCAGCGAGAGCGCGCTCCTGCACGTACTCGACGAGCGCAGGGAGAGGGGCTGCGATGACCCCGATGTCGTCGTCTTCCTCCAGTGCACATCGCCCGTCCGGGGCTCCGACGACATCGACCGGGCCGTCTCCCTCCTCGCCTCGGCGCACGCAGACTCCCTGTTCAGCGCCTGCGAGACGAAACGCTTCGTATGGGGAATCGATCCGGCCGGCCAGCCCTTCCCCTACAACTACGACTATCGAAACCGCAGGCGCGAGCAGGATCTGGCCCCCCAGTTCCAGGAGAACGGATCGATCTACCTGTTTCGCCCCTGGGTCCTTCGCGAGCTCGGAAATCGCATGGGCGGAAGGATCGCCGTCTACGAGATGGACTACTGGGCCTCGTTCCAGATCGACACCGAGGAAGACATCGCCCTGATCGAGTGGATCCTGACGACACGCCGATGAAATGCCGAATCGAGCCCTCGACGATCCTGTCGCGCACCGCCCCTGGACGATCGCCATGGATGAACTCCCTTCGAGAGGAATGCACGTCATGAAGCGCCTTCTGTCCGCACCCACCTCGGTGAACCTCGAGCTCACGGAGCTGTGCAACGTGAAATGCAGTCACTGCTACAATTTCTGGCGCGACGAGAGCGTCGGGTCGACGAGCCTGACCCTCGAGAAGATGGATCGCCTCGTGGAACAGTTCGTGACGGCGGGTGTCTTCCACGTGATCGTCACCGGCGGGGAGCCCTTCGCACGATTCCCGCTACTGCGCCACGCGCTGACCCGGCTCCAGGAGCGTGGCCTCTCCTACAGCTGCAACAGCAATCTGACCCTTGCAACACCCGAGAAGGTGCGAGCGCTGCGCGAGATCGGACTCGATCACATCCTCACGAGCCTACCCTCGATGGACCCGGGTACGAATGACCAGATCATGAAT
>CAZOTO010000064.1:0-16551 GCA_964582775.1 uncultured Myxococcales bacterium | reverse complement strand
GCGATCCGCATGCTGATGAAGGCCGGCGACGAGCTCGCGCGCACGTACGAGCCGCGCAGCCTGCGCTTCGTCGCGAGCGTCGGCGAGCCGCTCAATCCCGAGGCGGTGCTCTGGGGGCGCGACGTGCTCGGCCTTCCCATCCACGACAACTGGTGGCAGACGGAGACCGGCGGGATCATGATCGCGAACTTCGCGGCGCTCCCGATCCGCCCGGGCTCGATGGGCAGACCGCTTCCCGGAGTCGAGGCCGCGATCGCGCATCGCACCGACGACGGCGGCCTCGAGCTCGTCGGCGCGCCCGATGTCGAGGGCGAGCTCGTGCTGCGCGCGAGCTGGCCGTCGCTCTTCCGCGGCTATCTCGATCAGGAGGAGCGCTACCGCGCCTGCTTCCGTGAGGGCTGGTACCTGAGCGGCGATCTCGCGCGGCGCGACGCGGATGGATACTTCTGGTTCGTGGGCCGCGCCGACGACGTGATCAAGACGGCCGGTCATCTCATCGGACCGTTCGAGGTGGAGAGCATCCTGATGGAGCACCCGGCGGTGGTCGAGGCCGGCGTGATCGGCAAGCCCGATCCCGTGGCGGGCGAGGTGGTGAAGGCGTTCGTCGCGCTTCGCTCCGGGTACGAGCCGAGCGATGCGCTGCGCCGCGAGATCCTCGCGCACGCGCGCACGAAGCTCGGCCCCGCAGTCGCGCCGCGCGAGATCGAGTTCCAGGCGGAGCTGCCGCGGACGCGCAGCGGCAAGATCCTGCGCCGGCTGCTCCGCGCGCGCGAGCTCGGGCTCCCCGAAGGGGATCTGTCGACGCTGGAGAGGCGCGAGGAGGAGAAATCGTGAGCGCCGATTCGCAGCCCCTGGATCGCGAGCACGGCCTCGCGCTGCTGCGCGAGATGCTGCGCATCCGCCGCTTCGAGGAGCGCTGCGCCGAGCTCTACGGTGCGACGAAGATCCGCGGCTTCCTGCACCTGTACATCGGGGAAGAGGCCGTCGCCGTCGGCGTCATGCAGGGCCTCGAGCCCGAGGACGCCGTGGTCGCCACCTATCGCGAGCACGGCCACGCCATCGCGCGCGGACTTCCCGCGGCCGAGGTGATGGCCGAGATGTACGGAAAGCGCGAAGGATCGAGCGGCGGGCGCGGCGGCTCGATGCACATCTTCGATGCCCGGCGCCGCTTCTACGGCGGCAATGCGATCGTCGCCGGCGGGATCCCCCTCGCCGTGGGCCTCGCGCTCGCGGACCAGATGCAGGGTCGTGCGCGCGTCACCGCCTGCTTCTTCGGAGAAGGCGCGATGGCCGAGGGAGACTTCCACGAGTCGATGAACCTCGCCGCGCTGTGGAGGCTCCCCATGCTCTTCTGCTGCGAGAACAACCTGTACGCGATGGGGACCGCCCTCGAGCGCTCCGAATCGATGACGGATCTGGCGATCAAGGCCGCGGCCTACGGTGTTGCCGCCTGGCCCGTCGACGGCATGGACGTGCTCGCCGTCGAAGAGGCGGCGCGCCGCGCCGTGCTGCACGTGCGAAGCGGCGGCGGTCCCGCGTTCCTCGAGCTGCGCACGTATCGCTTCCGTGCGCACTCCATGTTCGATCCGGAGCTGTATCGCGACAAGGCCGAGGTCGAGCAGTGGAAGAAGCGCGATCCCATCGCCGCGTGGATCGAGGTGCTGCGCGCGCGTGGCTGGGCCGAGCCCTCGGCGGTCGAGGAGCTCGATCGCGCGGTGACGAGAGAGATCGACGAGGCGGTTGCCTTTGCCGAGGCGGGCACGTGGGAGCCCGTGGAGCAGCTCGCCCGCTTCGTCTACTCGGACACGAGCACGGTCGTGACGGGTGCGAGGACGCCGCGATGAAGACCACCTACCGCGATGCGCTGCGCGAGGCCCTGCGCGAGGCGCTCGCGCGCGATCCCCGCGTGTTCCTGATGGGCGAGGACGTCGGCCGCTACGGCGGCTGCTACGCGGTGAGCCGCGGGCTCCTCGACGAGTTCGGCCCCGAGCGCATCCGCGACACTCCGCTTTCGGAGTCGGGCTTCGTGGGCGCAGGCATCGGCGCAGCGCTCGGCGGCATGCGGCCGATCGTCGAGATCATGACCGTGAACTTCTCGCTGCTCGCGCTCGACCAGCTCGTAAACAACGCGGCGACGCTCCTTCACATGTCCGGTGGGCAGCTCGCGGTGCCGATCGTCGTGCGCATGACGACAGGGGCCGGCCGCCAGCTCGCCGCGCAGCACTCGCACAGCCTCGAGGGCTGGTACGCGCACGTCCCGGGTCTTCGCATCGTGGCGCCCGCCACGCTCGAGGACGCGCGCGGCATGCTGTGGGCCGCGCTCGAGGATCCCGATCCCGTGCTGATCTTCGAGCACAACGGCCTCTACGCGATGGAGGGCGATCTCGCGCCCGATGCCGGTCCCGTCGACATCGACTTCGCGTGCATCCGCCGGAGCGGCCGCGACGTGAGCCTGATCACCTATGGGGGCACGCTGCCCAGGACGCTCGCCGCCGCGGATCGGCTCGCGCAGGAGGGAATCGAGGCCGAGGTGCTCGATCTGCGTACGCTGCGCCCGCTCGACGAAGCCGCGATCCTCGCCACCGTCGCGCGCACCCACCGCGCCATCGTGGTCGACGAGGGGTGGCGCAGTGGAAGCCTCTCCGCGGAGATCGCGGCACGCATCCAAGAGCACGCCTTCTTCGAGCTCGATGCGCCCGTGCTGCGCGTGTGCTCGGAAGAGGTGCCGATCCCGTACCCGCGTCATCTGGAGGAGGCCGCGGTTCCGCAGGTGGACTCCATCGTCGCTGCGGCGCGGCGCATCATCGGAGGCGGACGATGAGCGAGCTGCGCATGCCCTCGCTCGGCGCGGACATGGACTTCGGCACCGTGATCGAGTGGCGGGTGGAGCCGGGCGACCGCGTCGCGCGCGGCGACATCGTGCTCCTCGTCGACACCGACAAGGCCGAGATCGAGGTCGAGTCGTGGCAGGGAGGAACCGTCGAGCGGATCCTCGTCGCTCCCGGCGAGAAGGTCCCCGTCGGCGCCGTGCTCGCGATCCTGCGGCCGGCGGACGAGGCCGCGCCGGCTCCAGGACCGGTTCCCGCCGAGCCGAAGCCTGCCGCACCCGCGCTCCCGATTCGCGACGCGGCGCCCCCGTCGGCTTCCGAGCCAGCGCGGGTGACACCGAAGAGGGTCGCGCTCCGACCGACTCCGTCCGCCGCGGGTCGCATCCACGCCACGCCGCTCGCGCGGAGGCTCGCGCGGGATCTCGGTGTGGATCTCGCGCGCCTCGCGGGGACGGGGATCGACGGGGCGATCGTCGCCGACGACGTGCGGGCCGCCGTACCCCAGCGGGCCGCCGCACCTGCGCCGGCGGCGGAGGCCTCGCGCGAGGCGCAGTACGAGCGAGAGCCCGCGACGCCTTTGCGCGCGGCGCCCGTTCGGGAAGAGGATCGCCAGGCGAGCCTGCGGCGGCGCATCGCGGCGGCGATGGAGCGCTCCAAGCGGGAGATCCCGCACTACTACCTGCAGGCCGACATCGACACGAGCCGTGCGCTCGCGTGGCTCGTGTCCGAGAACCAACGCCGGACGGTGTCGGAGCGGATCCTCCCGGCGGCGCTGCTCCTGCGCGCGGTGGTGCGCGGTCTCGCGGCAACGCCGGAGCTCAACGGCCATTGGGTGGACGGCGCGCTTCGTCCCGTCGAAACCGTGCACCTGGGAGTCGTGGTGTCGCTTCGCGGCGGAGGGGTTCTCGTGCCGACGATTCGCGACGCGCACAGCCTCTCGCTCGGTGAGCTCATGCGCGCGCTTCGCGAGGCGACGAATCGCGCGCGGCGCGGAACCCTGCGCAGTGCCGATGTCTCGGAAGCCACGATCACCGTCACGAATCTCGGCGAGGCCGGTGTCGAGAGCGTGTTCGGCATCCTCTATCCGCCGCAGGTCGCGCTCGTCGGCTTCGGGCGCATCCGCGAGCGCCCCTGGGCCGAGAACGGACTGCTCGGCGTGCGCCCCGTGCTGACCGCCACGCTCTCGGCGGATCATCGCGCGAGCGACGGTGTGGTCGGTGCGCGCCTCCTCGCGGCGATCGACCGCGCGCTCCAGGATCCGGAGGAAACGTGAACCGCGAAGAGATCCGCTCCCTCGTTCTCGACGTGCTCTCGGAGATCGCCCCCGAGATCGATCCCGCGCGCATCGATCCGCAGGTGGATCTGCGCGAGCAGATCGAGATCGACTCGATGGATTTCCTGAACTTCGTGATCGGCGTGCACGAGCGGACGGGCGTCGAGATCCCCGAGGCGGACTATCCCCGGCTCGTGGCGCTCGACGCGCTCGTCGACTACGTGGCGGCGCGGCTCGTACCGGCGCGCTGAGCGCGCGCGATCAGTCGATCCCGCCGGGCTCCACGCCGAGCTCGCGAAGTCGCGTGCGCGCGCGGGCGCGAAGGTCGCGCACGGCGATGAACCCGAGATCCCGCAGGGCGGCGCGTCCGTCGAGCCCCAGGCGGTTCACGGGAATCGGCTCCCCCACCTCGATCACCACCGGGCCGGGCCGCAGCCGCACCGTGCCCTTGGGCCAGATGCGATAGGTGCCCGCGATCCCGATCGGCAGGATCGGCAGCCCGTGCTGCAGCGCGGTGCTGAAGGCGCCCATCTTGAACGGGTGCAGCGCACCGTCGCGCGCGCGCGTTCCCTCGGCGAAGAAGAGCATCGAGACCTCGGGATCGCGCCGCTCCATCTTCTTGGCGATCCTGCGCACGTCTCCCTCCGTGTCGTTGCGCACGACCGTCACGTTTCCCGTGAGGCGCAGTGCGTGTCCGAACAGGGGAATCCGCATGATCTCGCGCTTCGCCACGAAGCGAAGCACGAGCGAGGGCAGCGCCGCCACCACGCACAGCGGATCCCACGCGCTCTCGTGATTCGCCACCCCGACGTAGGGTGTGGTGGGATCGATGTTCCCGGCGCCGCGCAGCTCGAGTCGCGTGCCGCCGATCCCGAGCCCGAGCCGCGCCACGGCCAGGTAGAAGCGATGCACCGTGCGCGCCCGCGCCCCGAGAAGCGCAAGGACGATGCTCGCGAGCGCGGCGAGGCCGATCGCGCAGGGGATGGCGATCGCGGCCACGGCGGTGCGAAGGCGCGCGGTGGCCGCCTCGGCCCCTCCCGCCGGGCGGGCATCCGGGCGATCGGCTCGATCCATGCTCCCCACGATAGTCGAACCTCCCCTGGCGGTGTCATCGAGTCGATCCCGGTCGTGAGTCCTATACTGCGGATCCCATGCGAAACGCCATCGACGACAGCCTGCGCCGCCGCATCTACCTGCTCCGCCACGCCGAGGCCGCCTACCAGAATCCCGACGGAACGGTGGCGCCGGATCCCCGTCTGGTCCCCTTGACGGCGCACGGCCGCGTCGAGGCGGAGCAGATGGGCGAGCTCCTGGCCCCGCTCGAGCTCGACCATGCGCTGTGCTCGGGGTTGCCGCGCACGCTCGAGACCGCGCGCATCGTGCTGGGCGATCGCGCGCTCGAGCCCGAGATCGAGCCCGACCTCGAGGAGCTTCGCGCGGGATGGCAGGCCGGTGCGACGCCCGCACAGGTCGCCTATGCGATGCGACATGCGGCGGAGCCGGGCGCGTCGTTCCTGGGCGGCGAGCCCTTCGCGGCGTTTGCCGAGCGCGTGTCGAGCGCATTCGAGCGCCGGGTGCGTGCCGCCCGGTGGCGCACGGCGCTCTTCGTCTGCCACGGCGGGACCAACGGCGCGATCCTGCGCTGGGCCCTGGGGGCGGGCCTGGAGGTGCTGGCGTCGCTCGAGCAGGATTCGTGCTGCCTCAACATCATCGACGTGGACATCGACGAGGCGAGCGGTCAGATCCTGCGCCGCTTCGTTCGTGCGGTGAATCTCACGGTGTACGATCTTCCCAAGCGCGAGCTCCGCCTCACGAGCATGGAGCAGACCGCGCTCGCGATGACGCGCTTCCTGGAGGAACGCCAGAGGAACGCCTCATGAGCGACGAGCTTCGCACCCGCCTCGAGCTCCAGGATCTGGTGGCCGACTATGCGCGTTGCGTCGATCGCCGCGATTTCGGGCGGCTCGCATCCTTGTTCGTCGCCGACTCGACGCTTGCCGTCTGCCAGGGAGGATCTCCCACGGCACCCGTGCAGCGTATCGAGGGACGCGACGCGATCGCGTCCGCCATGCGCACGATCGAATCGTACGAGCTCACCACGCACTTCGTGGGCCAACAGACCGTGCAGATCGAAGGATCCGATCGTGCGCGCGGCGAGACCTACTGCCTGGCGCATCATCTGTCCCGGACGGGCGGTATCCTCCACAACTACGTGATGTCGATCCGCTACCAGGACGAGTACCTGCGCGAAGGGGGACGCTGGAAGTTCCTCTCGCGTACACTGCTCGTCGACTGGACGGAGCGCCGTCCCCTCGTGCCGGGCGGTGCGTGAAGGCGCAGCCTCGGCGAAGCGTGCGACGAGCGGCTACGCCGAGGCGCCCCCGTCGATCGGAACGATCGCACCGGTCACCTTGCGCGCGTCGTCCGAAGCGAGGAAGGCGATCACCGAAGCGACCTCATCCGGTGTACACCAGCCCCAGGGCGAGCGAGGGATGAGCTGCATCACCTCGGTGGCAGCATCTGCGGGGAAGGGGATCGCGCCCATCGGCGTCTCCACGCCGCCCGGCGCTACCGCGTTCACGCGCACGCCGCGATTGGAGAACTCCTTTGCAAGCGCCCTCGTGAGCATCACCACGCCGCCCTTCGAGGCACAGTACGCGGAGTCGTACGGCAGTCCGCGAATCCCCGCGAGCGACGCCACGTTCACGATGCTCCCCCGCGTCTCGACCAGGTGGGGAAGCGCCGCCTGGCACATCAGGAACGTTCCGGTGAGGTTCACGCCCAGGATGCGCGACCAGGTCTCGAAGCGGAGCGCCTCGGCGTGGGCGTACTCCTGGATGCCCGCGACGTTGCACAGCACGGCGGGTTTCCCGAGCCGTGTCGTGATGTCGAATACGGTCCGCGTCACGAGCCGCGGATCGCTCACGTCGCACGACGAGCCGATGGCGTCGCCTCCCTGCGCGCGGATCGCCTCCGCCGTCGCGTTCGCGCCCGCCTCGTCGAGGTCCACCACCGCGACGCGCGCGCCCTCGCGGGCCAGCCGCAGGCCGGTCGCACGCCCGATGCCCGAAGCGCCACCGGTCACGATGGCGATGCGGTCCTGGAAACGGTTCATCTCGAGCTCCTTTCGTTGGAGGCGCGGCGCACGGATCCCGCGCCCCTCCGTCGCCGCCTGCGATCGATCGAACGAAGCGCACAGGAGGTTCCCATGAGACGCAGCGGAATCGCAAGGTGGTTCGTCGCGGCCATTCTCCTCGCAGCCGCGCACGCCGTCCCGGCGCACGCCCAGCGCTCGGGTCTCACGGAACGCGACGTTCCACCGCCGGAGATCCAGATCCCGGCGGCTCCCGCCGGCGCGCCCAATGTCGTCGTGGTGCTGCTCGACGATGTCGGGTTCGGCGCCGCCGCCACCTTCGGCGGTCCCGTGCCGACGCCTGCGCTCGATGCGCTGGCGCGCGACGGCTTGCGCTACAACCGCTTCCACACCACGGGAATCTGCTCTCCGACGCGGGCGTCGCTGCTCACGGGCCGGAACGCGCACGCAGCGAACGTCGGGGCGGTGATGAACACCGCCACCAATCACGACGGGTACCAGGGAATCCTGCGCGAGAGCACCGCGACGATTGCGACGATCCTGAAGCAGCGGGGGTATCGCACGTCCGCATGGGGCAAGTGGCATCTCGTGCCCGATTGGGAGGTCACTCCCGCAGGCCCCTTCGATCGCTGGCCCACGGGAGTCGGATTCGAAAAGTTCTACGGATTCCTCGGCGGCGAGACGGATCAGTTCGCACCGACGCTGTACGAGGGGACCACGCCGGTGGTGCGGCGTCGCGGGTCCGATTACCACCTGACCGAGGATCTCGCCGACCGTGCCATCGAATGGATGGCGCTCCAGAAGGCGATCGATCCGGAGCGGCCCTTCTTCGTGTACTTCGCACCGGGAGCGACGCATGCGCCGCTGCAGGCACCGCAGGACTGGGTCGATCGCTTCGAGGGTCGATTCGATCGAGGGTGGGATCGCATGCGCGAGACGATCTTCGCCCGGCAGAAGCAGCTTGGTGTGATTCCGAAGGATGCGATGCTCACGCCGCGGCCCGCTGCGCTTCCGGCGTGGGACTCCGTCGCGCCCGACGAGAAGCGCGTCGCAGCGCGACTCATGGAGGTGTATGCCGCCTTCCTTGCCCACACGGACGCGCAGGTGGGTCGGTTGGTGGACGCTCTGCAAGCGATGGGCGAGTACGACGACACGCTCTTCTTCTACATCGTTGGTGACAACGGCGGCAGCGGTGAGGGCGGTCTGCAGGGAAGCGCGAACTACATGGCGGACATCCAGGGTCTGTCCGCAGGGCTCGACGAGATGGTCCGGCGCATCGACGAGCTCGGCGGTCCGGCTTCTCATCCGCACTACCCGGCGGCGTGGGCCTGGGCAACGAATACGCCGTTCCAGTGGATGAAGACGATCGCGTCGCATCTCGGCGCCACGCGCAATCCGATGGTCGTTGTCTGGCCTGCGCGCATCCGAACGAAGGGAGAGCTGCGCTCGCAGCTCTCCCACGTGAACGACATCGCGCCCACCATCCTGGAGGTGGCGGGCATCGCGATGCCCGATGAAATCGGCGGCGTGGCGCAGCGTCCCATGGATGGAACGAGCCTCGTCTACACCTTCGACGACGCGATGGCTCCGGATCGCCACCGCACGCAGTACTTCGAGATCCTCGGCAATCGCAGCCTCGTCCACGACGGCTGGATGGCCTCTGCCTTTCGGGGGCGCCTTCCCTGGCAGAATCTCGTCGACTTCCGGTTCCAGGAGGTCGATTTCGCAGAGGACGAATGGGAGCTGTACCGGCTCGACGAGGACTTCAGTCAGAGCCGGAATCTGGCCACAACCCACCCCGGGAAGCTGCGCGAGCTGCAGGATCTCTTCTGGGCCGAAGCCGCACGCAACGATGTGCTTCCCCTGCATCGTCCCAGCGTCCACAACCAGCGCAAACCCTCGCACGCCGCGGGGCGCACGCGTTTCCGCTATCGCGCGGGCGCGGTGGGAATCGCAGAGAGGGAGGCCCCGAACACGCGAAATCGCTCGCACTCCCTTGCGACTCGGATCCTCGTACCGGATCCACAGGTTGGGGCGCATGGTGTCATCGCGACGATGGGCGGCCAGAGTGCGGGCTGGTCGCTGTATGTGAACGAGAAAGGGCAACCGGTCTACCATTACAACCTGTTCGACGTGGGGTTGGACACCGGATCCGCGGCGGGCCCCTACGAGTCTCCGTTCCCATTCTCCGGAGAGGTCATCGAGGTGACGGTGGATCTGAAGTAGCGAAAGGCAGATGCGAGTGAGTCGATGACAGTGAAACGGACTCTTCCATCGGCATGTTCGAGTGTCGTTCTCGTCTGGGTGGCTGCGGCTCTCGCAGTGGCGTGTTCGCAGTCCTCCGAATCCAGGGTCGCGGCGGACGAGGGCAGGGATCCGCGCGTCGCGCTTCCCTCCGGATACGCCCCCGAGTCCGCGTGCCAGGAGTGCCACTCCGCCGAGCACGAGGCGCATGCGGCGTCGCATCACGCACGCGCGATGGCCGTGGCGACGCCCGCGTCCGTGCGCGGCCGCTTCGACGATTCCGTGTTCTCGAAGTCGGGCATCTCGGCGCGATTCTTCGCGCGCGACGGGCGCTACTACGTGCACACCCAGGGGCCGCAGGGCGCGCTCGGCGATTTCGAGGTGCGCTACACGTTCGGCTACGAGCCGCTGCAGCAGGTCCTGCTCGCGCTAGCCGGTGGTCGGTTGCAGGCATTCGATGTCGCATGGGACACGACGCGCGAGCGCTGGTTCTGGCTGGGGGAGGGCGAGGCCCCGGAGCCGGGTGCCACGCTGCACTGGGCGGGTCCGTTCTATCGGTGGAACCGAGCCTGCGCGGAATGCCACTCCACGGCCGTGCGCAAGGGCTTCGATCCGGCGAGCGGCGCATATTCGACCACGTATGCCGCGACGAGCGTCGGTTGCCAGGCGTGTCACGGTCCGGGGGCTGCGCACGTGCGCTGGGCGGAAGGTGATGTGGACCGCCCCGACACTGGAGTGCTTCGGGGTGATGGCACGACCGAGTGCCTTCCGTGCCACTCCCATCGGGTGACACTCGCCGAGGGCTGGCGTCCCGGTGACGAGCTTCTCGACTTCTTCTCCCCGTCGCTCCTTCGTGGGGATCTCTACTTTCCCGACGGGCAGATCCGCGAAGAGGTGTTCGAGTACGGGTCGTTCCTCCAGAGCCGGATGGCACGTGCTGGCGTTGCCTGTGTCGACTGCCACGACGCGCACCGCGGCTCGCCGCGAGAGGAGGGCAATGCACTGTGCATTCGGTGCCACGGCGGCACTTCGCCCGCGCGATTCGCGGGTCGCGTGCCGCCGGGGGACTTCGCGGCGCGCACGCACACCCGCCACTCGCCGGAATCCCCGGGTGCGCAGTGCGCGAGCTGTCACATGCCCCAGCACACCTACATGAAGGTGGATCCGCGTCGCGATCATGGGTTCACGGTCCCGCGTCCCGATCTCTCGCTGCGGTACGGCACTCCGAACGCGTGTACGGGCTGCCACGATCGGGACGATACGTGGGCTGCGGCGACGATGGACCGCTGGTACGGAGCGCGCTGGCGTGCGCGACCGAGCCCTGCCCATGCCTTCGCTGCGGCGCGCGCGAGTCGCGCAAGTGCGGCCGGCGATCTGGTGCAGTGGGTCGAGAACCGCGATGCACCGGCGATCGTGCGTGGCACTGCACTCGTCGAGCTTGCCGCGCTCGATGCCGGCGCGGCTTATGCGCACGTGCGTTCCACGGCTCGCAGCCGTGATCCTCTTCTGCGACTTGCATCCGCCGAGGCGTCCGCGCGACTCCATGCATCGGTGCGACTGGAGGCGGCGGGCGCTCTCCTCGGCGACGAGCTACGTGCCGTGCGTCTGGCGGCGCTGCGCTCGCTCGCGGGCGTCGCCGCGTCGGGTGAGGCGATCGCCCCGGCGCAGCGCACCGCCCTCGATCGCGCACGGCGCGACCTCGAATCCTTCCTGGCTGCGAACGCCGACGTCGCCGAGGCGCACACCACCTACGGAAGCGTGCGCCTCGACGAGGGTCGCTTCGACGAGGCCGAGGCTGCCTTCCGGCGCGCCGTCGAGCTCGATCCCGGCTTCGCGGGTGGGTACGTGAATCTGGCCGAGGTGCTGCGCGTCTCCGGCCGCGAGTCGGAGGCCCTGCGTGTGTTCTCCGATGCGATCGAGCGCATTCCCGGGAGCGCCGAGCTGCACTACGGCCAGGGACTCGCCTGGGTGCGCGCTCGGCGCCTGCCCGATGCCGCCGAGGCATTCGCTCGCGCCCGGCGACTCGCGCCCGGCGACTCGCACTATGCGCTCGCATACGTGCTGGCGCTTGAGTCCTTGGGCCGCATCGATCGGGCGCTCCACGAGGCGGAGGCACTCGCACGCCTCCGCCCCGAGGATCCCGTCGTCTCGACGCTGCTGCGCCGCCTGCGCGAGCAGGTGGATCGATGAGCCCGACTTTCGCCCGGCGCTCGGCTATTGCAGGCCTTCGCCTCCGGGCGGAGGTAGGATCGGCACGCCCATCATCGACGATCGGCTCTCCGTGTAGCCGCTCGGGATCTCGAAGAGCGCGGCGTCGAGCGACTCTCGACGTAGATCCGTCACCTCGCTCTCGGTGATCGTTCGATCCTCGGCGGGCCCGCCCATGAAGGTGGGGCCACCCGTCATCCTGGTGGTCGTCACCGATCTGCGTCGGAGTGCGAAGCCGCGCGCCTTCTGCGCCTCGAGCTCCTGGAGGGCACCGAAGAGGGGAGTCATCGACCCACCGCTACCGAATGGATTCGCGTTGCCGGCAGCCCCTGGATCGATCCCGGGTGCGACCCAGACGTCCTCGACGTCCTCGACCCTCGTCTCCAGCGGACTGCCCATTCCGACGTCCATCGTCTGGGTGAATTGCGTTCGATAGCGGTAGTGCCGGGTCGCGTGGCCCAGGATTCGCTCCCCGGGCTCCTCGAGCAGCGTCTCCATGCGGGCGTCGCGGATCTCTATGCGAGGCCCGCCAACGCCGCGCATCATGGTTTCTGGATCGAGACGCCCGAAGCTGCGGCGTGTGGGGCTCACGATCACCATGGAGTGCGTGGATCCGCTGTTTCGGATCAACAGGTAGCTTCCCGCTCCGAACGGTCCGGCTGTCGCATCGGCACCCTCGAGGAAGTCGATGCGAGTGTGATCGCCTTCCGTTCGCACGTGGGATCTCATCGACGAGGCCTCCACTCCACCCTTC
This sequence comes from uncultured Myxococcales bacterium, assembly GCA_964582775.1. Lineage (GTDB taxonomy): Bacteria > Myxococcota_A > UBA9160 > SZUA-336 > SZUA-336 > CAZOTO01. Next base: position 4,150 of record CAZOTO010000064.1, on the reverse strand, counting down.
GTACGGGTTGTCTCGACGTAGCTCCAGCCGGCCAGCGCCGACGAGGGGCCGAGTCCAAGCCCGGCCGAGAGAAGCATCACGAGAACACGTCCGATCATCTTCGATCTCCTTGGGTGCGTCGTCCGCACGCACCGATCGTCGGGGTGAGATCGAACGTCTCTTAGCGCAGCAGGGACTCGATGTCGGCCGCCAGGTCTTCGGGCTTGTCCTTCGGGGCGAAGCGCTTCACCACCGTGCCGCTCCGATCCACCAGGAACTTCGTGAAGTTCCACTTGATCGCGCGACTGCCGAACACGCCGGGCGCCTCGCGCTTCAGGTACTCGAAGAGCGGATGGGCCTCGCTTCCGTTCACGTCGATCTTGGCGAAGACCGGGAAGGTGACCCCGTAGTTCAGCGCGCAGAACGAGGCGATCTCCTCGTTGGTGCCGGGATCCTGGTTCCCGAACTGGTTGCAGGGGAAGCCGAGCACCGCGAGCCCGCGCGGGCCATAGGTCTGGTGCAGCTTCTCCAGCCCTTCGAACTGCGGAGTGAACCCGCATTGGCTCGCGGTGTTCACGATGAGCAGCACATGCCCCGCGTACTCGGCGAGGCTCTTCGTCCCCCCGTCGCGAACCGGTACCTCGAAGCGATGGATCTCTGCGGTCATGTGGGCTCCTCTTCGAACGCTTCCCTGCGTCGTCGGGATTTTCTGCGCGTGAGCCTCGCGGCCCATGTGGCGAAGTATACGTGCAAGGGCATGGACCGCACGGTCATGTGTCTGCTAGCGTGCCACCATGCCGGACGAACACAGCGAGGCTCATCCGTTCCGATTCGATTTCGTACAGGCGGGCGAGATCCGCTTCCATGTCGCGTCGTGCGGTGAGGGTGAGCGTCTCGCACTCCTGCTGCACGGCTTCCCCGAGAGCTGGTACTCGTGGCGCCACCAGATGCCGCTGCTTGCTGAGCTCGGCTACCGCGTGTGGGCGCCCGATCTACGCGGCTACGGAGAGACCACGAAGCCACCGCGCGTGCAGGACTATGCCATCGAGAAGCTCATGGACGACGTCGGTGCGCTCATCGATGCGTCGGGCGCGAGGTCCACGACGCTGATCGCGCACGACTGGGGCGGTGCGATCGCATGGCACTTCGCCCTGCGTAGGATCCGGCCGCTCGAGCGTCTGGTGATCATGAATGCGCCGCATACCGCGGCGGCCGAGCCCGCGTTTCGGCATTGGAACCAGATGAAGCGCTCGTGGTACGCGATGTTCTTCCAGCTGCCGTGGCTGCCCGAGCTCCTGCTCGGCGCGCGCGGCGGCAAGATGATCGGCGATGCGATGCGCAAGACCTCGGTGCATCCCGAGCGCTTCCCGGAGGAGGCACTCGACGAGTTCCGGCGCGCGGCCTCGCAGCCCGGTGCGCTCACGGCCATGCTCAACTACTACCGAGCGTTCCTTCGCGGCGGCGGTGCGGCGCGGCAGAAGAAGCTCGGATTTCCGGTGATCGACACACCGACCCTGCTGATCTGGGGCGAGCAGGACGTGGCGCTCACCCTCGAGACCACGAACGGCACCGAGCGCTTCGTGCCGAACCTCACCTTCCGGCGGCTCCCCGATGCCTCCCACTGGGTGCAGCAGGACGACCCCGAGAACGTGAACCGCATCCTCTGCGCCTGGCTCACCGATCGGCCAGTTCCGGAAGTGGGAAGATCTTTTCCTGGATAGGGATCGGTTCTTCCCTCTGAGTCGCGAATCCACGACCGCGTGGAACCTCCCGTGCGTACGGGGGATTCTTCTGCAGGGTTTCTGGCTCGGACGCGTGACTTTTCCTTGACGCGGCCCCCTGCCCATCGGATAACCTGAACGGACGGTCGACTGATCGATCGTTCGGGTGACCTTTCGATCTGTTGGTCTGGAGTGGGGGTGCAATACCAGAGCTCTCCGCGGGAGACGGGGAGCGCAGGAGGGAGACATGAGGAAGAGCTCATTGAATCGGTGGATGCTTTTCGCGGTGGTTCTGGTCGGTCTCGCGGGATCGGCCCGGGCAGCCACGATCGCCACGTTCGACGTGTCGGTGGCGGCGAGTGTGGCGGCGACAGCGAACGGAACGGCGAATAGCGCGGCAGACCCGGGGAACGTGGCCACGCTCGAGGATCTGTACGTGGCGGACGACCCCAACCTCGGGAAGGTCACGATCACCTACAAGGCCAACTCGACCAACAGCTATTCGAGCGATACTACGTGGCAGACCATCGAGGTGTACGGCTCGTTCACCGGGGGCAACACGCTCGCGGTCACCTCGGCGCGCTCGATGGTTACGAGCTGCGTGCACAACAGCGGTTGGATCAACGGCTGCAGCTACGTCACGCTCAACACTTGGGACGAGTGGGAGCGGGTGAACAGCTCCACCGATGGGGTCTTCAACCCCGTCGCGTTCGTTGTCCTGCCGGTGGGAACGACGACGACATTCACGGGCCGGAACGCCCTGGGTTCGGGAATCTCGGCGTCTACGACGACCTACACGATCCACCTCACCTCGACGAGCGTTCCCGAGCCTGGCTCGGCGATGCTGATGCTCGTGGGCGCGGCGGGTCTCACCGCGCGGCGCCTGCGCCGAGGCTGATCGAGAGGAACATCGGTGACGGTTCCCCGGGGCCGGCTGCGCGAGCTGCGCAGCCGGCCCTTTCGTCGTCCGGCGAGGACGCGCATCACTGGTGCATACTCGTCCCGCAATCCGTGCGGAGGCGCTCATGCTCGGCGACGCGAGAATCCGGCTCGGTCCGCTGGACGACGCATTTCATGTGCCGGCCTCGCCCGATCCGTTCTGGAACGAGACGGTGTGGTTCTCGTTCAGCGTCCCGGAGCGCTCCCTGCATGGCTACGTCTACCCCTGGGTGCGGGCGAACCAGAAGCTGTACGGCGGTGGGGTGGTGCTCTGGGACGATCGCGGGCACCTGCCATGGGAGGCGCTGGTTTGGGACTTCGCGTGGAACGAGCCCCTTCCCGAGCTCGGCGACCTGCGCGACTTCACCTTCCCGTCGGGTCTTCGCATCCGCTGCCTCGCACCGCTCACCGAGTACCGTCTGACCTACGAGCGGCCCGGCTTCGCGCTCGATCTCACCTTCCGCGCGCTGCTCGAGCCGCATGTCGTCGGCACGAGCGACTGGGATGCTGCCTTCGCCGCGCACTTCGATCAGCCGGGACACGTGACGGGGCGACTGGTGCTGAACGGTGAGACGATTCCCGTGGACTGCTACGCGATGCGCGACCGCTCCTGGGGGCCGCGCGTCGAGGATCCCGACTTCCAGCTCGGGTGGGATCACGGGCAGACCGCGACGGAGGCATTCCTCGCCTACTCGCTGCCCGAGGCGCCCGGCACGCCGGTGACGCGTGGCTTCCTGTGGCGCGACGGTGTTGCGAGCGAGCTCGTTTCGGGCACGCGCGTGCTCGAGCGCGGCGAGGGCGGCGCACCGCTTCGCGCGACGATCGATGCATGCGACCGGCTCGGCCGCCGCCTCGAGGTGTGCGGCGAGTGCAGGAACGGCATGGCCTTCCTGGCCACGCCGTGGATGTTCACCTGGAACTGTCTCACGCGCTGGGAGTCGTCGAGCGGGACTGCGTGGGGAGAGGTCCAGGACACCTGGCATCTGGAGAAGTTCCGCAGGTTTCGCCGCGCGCACGGCGCGCCGTCTTCGCTGGGGAATGCCTGACGTGTCGCGCGACGGTGCCGATGCGATCGCCTGCGAGCCCGATCCGCTCCATCGCGTCTCCGGACCCGGAACCACCTGGACTCGCGTGAACATGGCCGAGGGCATTCCCGGCGTGCAGACGCCGCTCTCCTGGTCGATCTGGGACGACGCGCTCGACTTCATGATGCGCGAGGGCTATCGCCGGCTCGGTGTGATTCCATCGTCCACCGTACCCCCCGTTACCGATGTGGACCGGCGGCTGGTGGCGATCTTCTACGGGCGTAGTGCGCTCAACGTCGATCTCTTCCGCGAGATCGCCGACGCCACGCCGTGGACCTCGCGCGAGGCGTTCGACGAGTACTACTTCGGAATGGCGCGCACCGGCGCGACGAGCCCCAAGCGTCGCAGGCGCTATCCGATCGTCTTTGCGCGCACGCTCCCGCTCTCCGTTCGCCTGGCGGGTGAGGTGAAGCGCCTGTACGACGA
>CAZOTO010000063.1:0-16915 GCA_964582775.1 uncultured Myxococcales bacterium | reverse complement strand
GTGCCTGCGAGCGCGCGAACGATCCCCGATCGATGCATAGATCTTCCCGAGCGCCTTCCGGTAGCGAGAGGCATCGCCATCCAGCGCAACGGCCCGCTCGCCGAACTCCACCGCGAGGTCGAGGTCGGTCTCCAGATCGAACAGCAGCTCCGCAACCCGGGAAGCGAGCTCCGCGTTCATGGGCAGGAGCTGCGACGCCTCGATCATCGCAGGGCATGCTCCCACGTGATCCCCTCGGGCGAGGAGTGACTCTGCGGTCCGGAGGAGATCCGCGGCGCGGATCTCGTTCGCCTTCGGAAGCACATCGGCGAGCGCATCGTGAAGACGTCGGTCACGAGGGTCGAACGCAAGCGCGAGACGCAGCGCCTGCGCTGCACGAACCCAGTCTCCGCGTTCTCTGTACTCGCTCGCCTCCCGCTGGTGCTTCTGCGCCTTCGCGCGGCTGCGCTGGAGCTGGGCCTCTAGACCACCCAGGGGCCCCTTCGGAGAGAAGCCCTTTCGCGCGCGGAGAGAGGGCCCCGCGGGCGTCGCCGGGGGATCCACATCCCGCAGCCGGGTCTCCGGTGCCCTGCCCACTCCCATGGGGGGATCGCCTGCGGTCCCGGACGCAGGGGCCGACGGGGATATGATCTGCCGCGGGATCGAGCTCGTGCCGAATGTTCGGTCGTAGCCCACGCGGAGCTTCGGATCGCGCAGCACCTCGTACGCCGCAACGATCCGCTTGTAGATCTCGGTGATCAAGGGACCGTAGGGCCCGAGATTCTTGTGGAAGTAGCGATCGGGGTGGAAGCGGCGAGAGCGCTGGAAGAACCCGTCTCGAATCGCTGCATCGTCCGCGCCGCGTTCGACACCGAGCACGGCATAGAGATCCATGTTCGGCAGGGCCTTCGCGAAGTCGCGGATCTCGGCCTGGAGCTCCACGGACAGATCGACCGCGGAGGAATCCGCCCCTACCGTGCCCGAAGCACTCCTGTCGCAGGCCGAGGTCATCCCCACTCCGAGCCCTCGCGTACGCAACGGGTACGCAGAACCATGCAGGGTATCGGGCCTCGGAAGATGGGAGTTGAGAAGCCGCTAGCCGCGCGAGAGCTTCGTACCGACACCCACGTCCGTGAAGATCTCGAGGAGCAACGCGTGTGGGATACGCCCATCGATCACGTGAGTGGAATGGACGCCATTCTCGATCGCACGGATGCAGCACTCCACCTTCGGGATCATGCCTCCCCGAATGCTTCCATCGCCGAGAGCGGAACGCGCGTCAGCGATGCTCATTTGGGAGCGGAGCTTGCCATTGGCGTCGAGAACGCCCTCGACATCGGTGAGCAGGATCAACTTCTCGGCCCGCACCGCCGCTGCGATCGCCCCCGCTGCAACGTCCGCGTTCACATTGAACGTACGCCCCGAGTGATCGATGGCTACCGGCGCGATGACCGGGATGAGTCCATTCTGTGTCATCGTCGTCACCACTCGGGCATCGACTTCCTGCGGTGTGCCCACCTGACCCAGGTCTTCGCCTCCTGGACCATCGAGCTTGCTCACTCGCATGAGATTGCAGTCCTTCCCGGTGAGGCCTACGGCACGGCCGCCCACCTGGCTGATCAACGACACGATCTCGGCATTCACGTGGCCGCCGAGCACCATCTCGACCACGTCCATCGTCTCTTCGTCGGTGACGCGCATCCCGTCGACGAAGCGGGACTCCTTGCCCAACCGCTTCAGGAGGGTTCCGATCTGCGGCCCACCGCCATGCACGATGACCGGCCGCAGTCCGATGTAACGCAAAAGGGTGACGTCGGTTGCAAACGATGGCTTGAGCGCCGAATCGACCATCGCCGCCCCGCCGTACTTGATCACGATCGTCTTGTCGTAGAACTCACGAATGTACGGCAGCGCTTCGACGAGCACGCTCGCCTTCTCGATCAGCTTTTCCATGTCCCCTCACCTGTGGCCAACCCACGAGCCTCGAATCCGGCACGCGCCGCACCTCGAGGTGCCTCCGTCATAGCACGAACCTCGACAGATCGCGGTTGCCCGCGATGTCGCCCAGCTTCTCCCGTACCGCTTGCGCATCGAAGCGCACCTTGACATCCGACCGGTCGGGCGCCTCGAACAGCAGGTCCTCGAGCAGCTTCTCTAGAACCGTATGCAGGCGGCGCGCCCCGATGTTCTCGGTCGTTCGGTTCACCTCGGTGGCGATCCGGGCGATCTCGCGCACCGCATCGGGCGTGAACTCGAGATCGATGCCCTCGGTAGCGACAAGGGCACGGTACTGCTTCACGAGCGCGTTGTGCGGCTCCTCGAGGATGCGCACGAATGCATCCTCGTCCAGGTCCTCGAGCTCCACGCGAATCGGGAACCGGCCTTGCAGCTCCGGAATCAGATCGCTCGGGCGTGAGACGTGAAAAGCACCCGCCGCAATGAACAACACGTGGTCGGTACGCACGGGGCCATGCTTGGTGGGTACGCTGCAGCCCTCGATCACCGGAAGGAGGTCGCGCTGCACTCCCTCTCGTGAGACGTCGGCTCCGTGCGAATCCCGTCGCGCGATCTTGTCGATCTCGTCGAGGAAGACGATTCCCGACTGCTCCACGCGCTCGATTGCCTTCTCGCGCGCGACGTCCGCGTCGATCAGGCGCTGTGCCTCTTCCTCGCGCAGGATCTGTCGCGCATGGGACACCTTCATGCGCCGGGTGCGTTTTCCACGCGGCATCAGGTTTCCGAGCATGTCGCGCAGCGAGAATCCCATTTCCTCGATGCCTTGCGGAGAGAAGATCTCGACGGTGGGCGTCGAGCGCTGCTGGATCTCGATCTCGACTTCGCGATCCTCGAGCTCGCCCGCGCGCAGCTTCTCCCGAAGGCGCTCCCGGGTCGGATCCTCGCCCTTCGGGTCTCCCGTGCGCGGGTAGAGCGCGTCGAGCAACCGCTCCTCTGCGATCCGCTCGGCGGAAGAGGCGACTTTCGCAGCCTCCTCCTCTCGAACGAGCTTGATGCTCATCTCGACCAAGTCCCGCACGATCGACTCCACGTCTCTCCCCACGTAGCCGACCTCGGTGAACTTCGACGCCTCGACCTTCACGAACGGCGCCGCCGCGAGCTTCGCCAGACGGCGGGCGATCTCCGTCTTGCCCACACCCGTCGGCCCGATCATGAGGATGTTCTTGGGATGGATCTCCTCGCGAAGATCACCTTCGACACGTTGCCGCCGCCATCGATTGCGCAGCGCGATCGCCACGGCACGCTTGGCGGCGCGCTGTCCCACGATGAAGCGGTCGAGCTCGGAGACGACCTCACGGGGAGTAAATGATTTCACGAGCCGAGCTCCTCGATCACGATCTGATCGTTCGTGTAGAGACAGATGCTCGCGGCGATGCGAAGCGCCCGGTCAGCGATCTCGCGAGGGGAAAGATCCGTCGACTCGTAGAGAGCCCGAGCGGCAGCCAGCGCGTACGGACCACCCGAGCCGATGGATGCGATTCCGTCATCGGGCTCGATCACGTCGCCGGTACCGGATAGGAGCAACGTTTCGTCGACGTCCGCAACGATCATGAGCGCCTCGAGTCGGCGAAGGCTCCGATCCATCCGCCAGTCCTTCGCCAGCTCTACCGCGGAGCGGCGCAGGATGCCGCCGTACGCCTCGAGCTTTCCCTCGAACCGCTCGACGAGCGCGATCGCATCCGCAGTGGAGCCGGCGAATCCCGCGAGCACCTTCCCGCCGTGCAGCCGGTGGATCTTGCGAGCCCGCATCTTCATCACCGTGGCACCGAAGCTCACCTGACCATCCGCTGCGATCGCGACACGGTTTCCCCTTCGAACCGAAAGCACCGTGGTCGATCGAATCCGCTTCGACATGGGGATCCTACTCTCCTTCCCCGCGGGCCCGAGGATGCGCCTGCCGGTAGACGCGTGCGAGACGCTCCGCGGAGACATGGGTATAGCGTTGCGTCGTGGACAGGCGCTCGTGCCCGAGGAGCTCCTGGATCGAGCGCAGATCCACATCGGAATCGAGGAGATGCGTGGCGTAGGAGTGCCTCAGCGTGTGAGGACTGGCACGCCGGCCAACGCCGGTTTCGAGCAGCCGTCGCCGCAGCACATCGCGAACGCCTCGGTCCGACAGGCGGCCGTTGCGGGCGTTTCGAAATAGAGGTGCTCGTGGATCCGGCCCCCGTCCCGGTGACTCCGCGAGCCACGCCGCGAGCGATTCGCGAGCGGCACCGGGCACCGGAACGATCCGCTCCTTCTTGCCCTTTCCGCGCACGCGCAGCTCCGCGCGGTGCCGGTCGTAGTCCCCGACGTCGAGCCCGACGAGCTCCCCTACGCGGATTCCCGTGGAGTACAACAGGTCGAAGAGCGCCCGGTCCCGCCGCACGAGCCGCGGATCGCGGCGCTCCGGCGCAGGACCTTCGATCAACTGCTCGCACTCCGCGAAGGCGAGCGGCGAGGGAAGCTTGCGCTCGCACCGAGGGCCGGGGATGCCTTCCGTCGGGTCCGTGCTGCGGCGCTTCTCGCGGACGCTCCAGCGGAAGAAGGAGCGCAGCGCCGCGAGCTTTCGCATCCGCGTACTCGACCGGTGTTCGCGATGGAATCGCGCGAGGTACGTGCGGACGGACAGCGCGTCGATGCCATCGAGCCCGCCCGACCGCCGACACTCCTCGCTGTCGGCAAGGCGGCGCACTTCGGCCTCGTAGGCTCGAATGGTATGGGGGGAGTAGGCGCGCTCCACCGCGAGGTAGGTCGCGAACCCGCGGACGATCGCCTCTTCGGTTGCGTTCACGGGGCCACGGCCTGCACCCACGGAGCGAGATCCGCGAGTGCCCGCGCGCTCGTCCGCTCGTTCCGCTCGCGGCGGGAGACCCGCCCTCCGGCGTCCGCGAGCGGGGGGAAGAGTCCGAAGTTCACGTTCGTGGGCTGAAATCCCTTCGGGCTCGATTCCCGCAGATGCCGCAACAGCGCACTGAACGCGGTGGTGGGCGGGGGCAGCATCGGTGGCTGGCCTCGCACGTATGCCGCCGTGAAGACCCCCGCAAGCAGCCCGAGTGCCGCGCTCTCCACGTAACCCTCGGTTCCCGCGATCTGCCCCGCGAAGAAGACCCCCTCGCACGCCCGATGCTGCAGGGTGTCGGTGAGCAGCGACGGAGCACACAGAAACGTGTTGCGATGGGACGAGCCGAAGCGAGCGAACACCGCAGAGTGCATTCCCGGCAGCGTGCGGAAGATGCGCTGCTGCTCGCCCTGGCGCATCTTCGTCTGGAATCCCACCAGGTTGTGCAGCGTCCCCGCCTTGTTCTCCTGCCGCAGCTGAACGACTGCGTACGCTTGGCGACCCGTGCGTGGATCGACCAGACCCACCGGCTTCATCGGACCGAAGGCGAGCGTCTCGCGCCCACGCGCCGCCATCACTTCGATCGGCAGGCAACCTTCGAAGTAGACGGGCTTCTCGAAGCGATGCAACGGCACCGTCTCTGCGCGCAGCAGCTCGTCGACGAAGCGGCCGTACTCCTCGCGCGAGAGGGCGATGTTCAGGTAGTCGCCCTCCCCGTCCTGCCAGCGCGAGGCCCGGAACACGACGTCGAAGTCGAGGCTGTCCGTGTAGACCGTGGGTGAGATCGAATCGTAGAAGTAGAGAGCGTCGCCTGAGATCGCCTGGATCGCCTCGGCGAGCGCATCCGAGGTGAGCGGCCCCGTGGCCACGATTGCCGGAGGCGCAGGAAGCGCCTTCACCTCTTCGCGGATCAGCTCGATCGCAGGCTCGGCCTCGATTCGCTGCGTGATCGCACGGGAGAACTCCCGCCGATCGACCGCGAGCGCCGAGCCCGCGGGAACGCGCGTGGCATCCGCTACCTCGAGCACGAGCGAGCCCGTGCGGCGCATCTCCTCGTGCAAGAGCCCAACGGCGTTGGACAGCGCGTCGGAGCGCAGGCTGTTCGAGCAGACGATCTCGGCCAGATCCTCGTTCTCGTGTGCGGCCGAGAAGCGGCGCGGCTTCATCTCGTACAGGCACACGCGTACTCCGCGACGCGCGAGCTGCCACGCCGCCTCGCATCCCGCAAGCCCTCCTCCGATCACCGCGACCCGATCCACCATCGCGGCGGGAGGATAGCTCAGCGCCGCCCCGCGGGTCGTGCGGCCGACGGGAATCGGCCGATCCGCACGACACATGCCCCTTCCCGTGCGGCCAGCCCCGCAATCTCGAGCTCGAGCAGCGGCGCCGCAATCGCCTGCGAGCCGCCGATCTCGCGCGCGAGACGGTCGATCTCCACCGGGCCGTCCTCGAGTCGCGCGAGGACTCGCTCGGCTGCAGGTGACAGCGCCGCACGTGGAGCCATCGCTCCGAGCAACGTGGGTGCATCCGGAAGCACGAGCAGACGCAGATCCTCTTCGTCGAGGATCGGCAACGCCCCCTCGCGCAGCAGTCGATTCGATCCCCGGCACGCATCCACGTCGATCGGACCGGGCACGACAGCGACGTCCTTGCCCTGTTCGAGCGCGTGCCGCGCCGTCCACAACGACCCACTGCTCTCGCGCGCCTCGACGACGAGGCTCGCCCGAGCAAGTCCGCTGATCAGGCGATTGCGCTCGGGAAAATCGTAGGGGCGCGGCATATGACCGGGCGGATGCTCGGAGAGCCAAGCACCGCCTTCGTCCAGGATGCGGCGGGCGAGCCTCCGATTCCCCGCGGGCGTGGCCCGATCCACGCCGGAGGCAAGCACCGCCACCGTCGGGGCTCCCACTCCGAGAGCGCCCTCGTGCGCGCCCGCATCGATGCCGTACGCGAGACCGCTCACGATCGCCGCGCCCGCACGACCGAGAGCCTCGCTGAATCGAACCGCGGTACGACGACCCGACGGTGTCGGACGCCGCGAGCCCACGATGGCGAGCATGGGTCGGTCCGGCAGGGCACCACGCAGGTAGACCACGAGCGGTGCGTCCGGGATGGCTTCGAGCTCACGGGGAAATCCAGGCTCGCCGTGCACGAGGATGCGAATGCGCTCCCGTTCCGCGGCCTCGCGCCACCGCTCCGCATCCGCGAGCACTTGGCGCCCCCGCTCCTCCACCGCGCAGACCGCAGCCGGCCTCGCCCACGCCGCGAGCCGTGCGGGGGGGCAGCGGAATACCGCCCCTGGGGAGCCCATGCGCTCCACCAGCCTGCGTGCCGTCGCACGATCCATTCCGGGCATGGCGCCAAGCGCCATCCATGCCGTTCTTTCGTCCACGCGGATCTCGCTCGGGACCGGTGGGGGTGAGGTTCGGTAGAGTAGCCGCTCGCCCGCGGTCCGCCTCCGAGGAACATGGCGCACGACGGCGTGGATTGCGCCCGAGGCCCCGCACGGTGAGGGCGATGCATGCCCAGGAGAAGAGCAGCAAATGGCAGAGCTTCCGAGCCGCTACGACCACGACGAGACCGAGCGCCGCTGGATGGAGCGTTGGGACCAGTGGGGCATCCACCGATGGGATCCCGCACGTCCGCGCGAAGAGACCTTCGTCGTCGACACTCCCCCGCCCACGGTCTCGGGCTCGCTCCACGTGGGGCACGTCTTCAGCTACACGCACCAAGACGTGCTCGTTCGCTTCCAGCGCATGCGCGGCCGCAACATCGCCTTTCCGATGGGATGGGACGACAACGGCCTGCCCACGGAGCGACGCGTACAGAACGTCTTCGGCATCCGTCCCAACCCACAGCTGCCATACGACCCGAGCTGGAGTCCTCGGCGAGATCGCGATCCGAAGGCGCCCGATGAGGAGGTCTCGCGGCTCAACTTCATCGAGGCCTGCGGCATCGTGTGCAAGGAGGACGAGGCCGCCTTCCAGACGCTGTGGCGCAGGTTGGGCCTATCGGTCGACTGGAGCCTTCAGTACGCCACGATCGATGAGCACTGCCGCCGCCTCTCCCAGCGCTCGTTCCTCGATCTGTACGAGAGGGGCTTCGTGCGACACGAGCTCGCTCCCACGATGTGGGACGTGGATTACCGCACGGCCATCGCACAAGCCGAGATCGAGGACCGCGAACGACCCGGCGCCTATCATGATGTCCGCTTTGCCGTCGAAGGCGGAGGCGAGCTCACGATCTCGACGACGCGGCCGGAGCTGCTCGCCGCGTGCATCGCGGTCGCCGCGCATCCCGATGACGCGCGCTATCGCTCGCTCTTCGGCAAACGCGCAATCACGCCGCTCTTCCTCGCACCGGTGCCGATCGTCCCGTCGACGCACGCGGATCCCGAGAAGGGAACGGGCATCCTCATGGTGTGCACCTTCGGCGACCTGGCCGACGTGGACTTCTGGAGGAGCTCGGCCCTACCCGTGAAGCCGCTCGTCGGCATGGATGGCCGCCTGCGCGAGGTTCGGTTCGGCGCAGCACCGTTCGAGAGCCTGGATCCGAAGCGTGCGACGCTCGCCTACGCCGAGATCCAGGGGCGCCCCGCGGCCCAGGCCCGCCGCCAGATCGCGCAGATGCTCGCGGAGGATGGCTCCGCCGTGGGTGGCCAGGGACCCGCGCTCACGGGCGATCCGCGTGCGATCACCCATCCCGTGAAGTTCTACGAGCGCGGTGAACGGCCGCTCGAGATCGTGCTCACGCGGCAGTGGTTCGTGCGGATCCTCGAACACAAGAGCGCACTCGTCGAGCAGGGGCGCAAGCTCCAGTGGCACCCGGAGTACATGCGCTCCCGCTACGAGAACTGGGTCGAAGGACTCAATCAGGACTGGTGCATCAGCCGCCAGCGCTATTCGGGAGTTCCGTTCCCGGTGTGGTACCCGATCCGCAACGACGGCGAGGTCGACTTCGACCATCCCATCCTCGCTCCCACGGATCGCCTACCCATCGATCCGCTTGCAGACTGCCCGGATGGCTTCGACGAATCGCAGCGCGACCAGCCAGGCGGATTCACCGGCGATCCCGACGTGATGGATACCTGGGCCACGAGCTCCCTCACGCCGCAGATCCTGAGCCACTGGTCGCTCGACGAGGCGCGCCATCGCTCGCTCTTTCCCGCAGACATCCGCCCGCAGTCCCACGAGATCATCCGCACGTGGGCCTTCTACACGATCGTGAAGGCGTGGATGCACGAGGGATCGATTCCTTGGCATCACGTCGTCATCAGCGGCTGGATCCTCGATCCCGACCGCAAGAAGATGAGCAAATCGAAGGGGAACGTCATCACGCCCGGAGCGTTGCTCGAGGAGCACTCTGCAGACGCCGTCCGCTACTGGGCGGCACGTGCGCGGCTCGGCACCGATACCGCCTTCGACCCCAAGGTGTTCAAGATCGGAAAGCGCCTCACCACGAAACTGTTCAATGCGAGCCGTTTCGTACACGGGCAGCTCGATGCCGCAAATGCGATGGAATCGAGTCACCCTGCGTCCGCGATCACGTCACCGCTCGATGTCGATTTCGTCGCGCGGCTGCAGGAGGTCGTTCGCCGAGCGACCGATTCGTTCGAGGCTTTCGAATACGCGGCCGCGCTCCAAACGACGGAAGAAGCCTTCTGGGATTTCTGCGACCACTACCTCGAGCTGGTGAAGGGGCGCAGCTACGGAAGCGATGACGATATCGAGCGGCGCAGCGCCATCGCCACCTTGCGCATTGCCCTTCGTACCTTCTTGCGCCTGTTCGCGCCCTTCCTTCCGTACGTGAGCGAGGAGGTCTGGTCGTGGCGCTTCGCCGAGGATGGAGGCGATCGTTCGATCCACCTTGCAGCATGGCCGGACGTAAGCGAGACCGTCGCGGTCGGGACGAACGAGGCGCTGGGTGCCTATGCCGTCGCGGTAGAGGTGAGCGAGAGAGTGCGCGCCGCCAAGACACGCGCCCAGCGCAGCCTGCGCTGGCCCGTCACCACCCTGGACGTGAAAGGACCGCCCGACGACCTGGCGATCCTTCGCCGTGTTCTCGGCGACGTGGCGACGGCGTGCGCGGCACCCATCGATGCGTGCCGGCTCACACTAGGCTCACCTGCTTCCGGCGAGCGATTCTGCGTGACGGTCGAGCTCGGAGACGCCCCCGAGTCGCGAGAAGACATGGTGCGGTGAGACGGTCGCTGCCCCTACGCGATCTCCCTAGCGGCGGCTTCGGAAGTGATCTCCGATGATGACATCCGTGCGTGAGCGGGTGATGAGCGCGAGAGACGTCTTCTCGGACGCTCGCATCACGAAGAGGCCACCGATCACGTCGTCCGGAACCAACACCTTCGTCAGTGTCGCAGGATCACGCGCCTCGCGACCCGGCCGGAACAGATCGAAGCGGCGACCGGACGTCACCCCATCGCGCGTCCCGCGGTCCAGGATCACCATGTCGCCCTCTCCCGTTCGAATCCGGTTGGGCTGGAAGGCGACGATCGTTCCCTCCACGTCTTCACCCGCCGGAGATTCCACGATCTCGCTCGGCAACATCTCGTACGGCATCACCCGATCCCCGGGGGCGATCTCCGCATACGAGGTGACCACGCGGGCGAACGAAGCCTCGGCGTGGACCTCGGAGATCTCAGCCCTTCCCAACACCTCGATGAAATGCCCGAGGGTCTCTCCCGTCTCCGGATGCTTCACGCGATGCAGAGGCCGGAAGATCGTGAACGAGTCCCCCACCCGGACCTGCCCCTCGCCCAGGCTCACGATCGTCGTCTGATTCTGCGACGCCCAATAGTTGGGATCGTGATTGCCCATGACCGCACCGAAGTTCGGAGCCTCGAGCTGGTCCACGAAGCTGAAGCGATGCAACCCATCGAAATGCAGGGCACGAGGTGCCGCTCCCTCGCCCTGGTCGAGCGCTGCGAACGGATCCTCCTTCACCGGACTCGTTTCTGCAGCGGCCGGAGCCGCCGGGGGTGTCTCCACCGGTCCTTCCGCGGACTCCTGTGCCAGCTCGCGTCCGCGACGGAGGAGCATCTCGGCCTCTTCCGGCGTGAGCTTGCGCATCTCCCCTTCGGTGATCCAGATCAAATCCCCGGGATAGATCCGGTGGGGATTCTCGATGCCCTCGTTCTCCTTCCACACCGACGGCCAGACCCATGGAGTGCCGAGATAGGTGGCAGAGATGTCCCAAAGCGTGTCCCCACGCGCGACCGTGTGGATCCGCCCCTTCTTCCCATCCGGAGTGACTCCGACCCCCTCGGCGTACGACCGGCCAGGAAGGCAGAGCACGATGGCGACAGCAACAACGAGCCGAAGTGCACCCATACGATCCCCTTTCCGCACGGGGCAGGATCGGCAGGCGCAGAAAGAGGCTTGAACCCCCATCCCTTGCCGAGATGTGGGAAGAACCGCTCAGGAGCTCTGGAGCTCGTGCAGCAAGGCCTCGGCAGCGGCACGTTCCGCGAATGCGGGGGTCTCCTCGATCGCCTTGCGCAGCTCGGCGATCGCGTCGTCGATCTGGCCGTTCGTCTGGTAGGCACGCGCCAAGTGGAAGCGAGCGGTTCCTCGCAGCGGGTGTTCCTTGGGGAACCCCTCGACTGCCTCGCGGAACAGCGTGATCGCGGCGGCCGGGATGTTCTTCTTCAGCATCACCCAGCCGAGGGTATCCGCGATGCTCGGATCGTTCGGCATCGCCTCCTTCGCAGACTGCGCGAGCTCGAGCGCGCGATCGAGATCCTCGGCGGAGGGGCTCTCGACGTTCACGAGAAGCCAGGCGAGGTTGTTCTTCGCGATCGCTAGTCCTTGGTCGATGCGCAGAACCGCGCGGTACTCCTCTTTCGCCTCCTCGATCTTCCCTTGGGCCTCGAGAAGCATCCCGAGCGCCATCGGCACCGAGGAGTCCTGTGGAGCGAGCTCCTTCGCCTCGCGATACTGCTCGATCGCGAGATCCACGCGATTCGTCTCGCGGTAATAGGCGGCGAGCATCATGCGCGGCTGGACCTGCTTCGGTGCGAGCTCGATGGCCTTGCGAAGATCCGCCTCGGCTCGATCGCCGTGCAGGAGCTTCCCATCCTTCTGGAATCCGAGATAGATCCGGCCGCGCAGCTCGTAGAGCCCTCCAACCCCGGGATTCTCCTCGATCCATCGATCGAGATTCTCGATCGCGCGGTCGGGCCGACGTGACTGGACATCGCAGAGAGCGAGCTCGGACATCGCGGCGAAGGACTTCGAGTTCTCGGCGAGAATCGCCTCGAGGGCGTCCCGAGCCGGATCGAGATCCCCCGTGATTCGCTGCATCCGAGCCACCTGCAGGCGCAACTCCTCGCTGGGCTTCTCCGGGAGTCGAATCGACGCAAGGGCAGCCTTCGCTTCCTCGCCCTTGCGCTGTCCGATCAACGCCTCCGCCAGGATCAACGTGAGCTGGGGATTTCCCGGCGACCGCTCGAGCCCCGCCCGCGCCTCCTGGGCTGCGAGCTCGTGCTCCCGCGTCCTGAGATAGAGCGCAGCAAGCTGTGTGCGGGCCATGAAGTTCTGCGCGTCCATCTGCAGTGCCTGGAGGAGCTCTCCCCGCGCGAGCTCCGTCCGGCCAAGCTCGAGGTAAGAAGAGCCGAGCAACAGGTGCGCCACCGCACTCGGTTGCTCCTCGACGACACGCCGCAGGCGAGTCGCCGCACCCTCGAAATCGCGATCGGCGTAGAGGAACTTCGCCTCGGTGAACTGACCGAGCACGCTCTTGGGGTTCTCCTCCAGCACCCCAGCAACGATCGCCCGCGCCTCGTCCCCTCGCGCGGGATCGCGGCTCCCCTCCTCCATCAGGAGCTCGGCCTTCATCAAGCGAGCAGCCTCGGACTTCGGCTCGACCTGGAGCGCCCGCTCCGCGGCAGCGATCGCCGCATCGCGATCGCCGAGCTTGCGCTCGAAGTCGGCCAGCACCAGCAGGGGCTGGGCGACGGAAGGCTGCTGGCGGGCATTCTCCTCCAGCATCTCGCGCGCCTGATCCGTCTTGCCCCTCGTCTGGTAGAACTGGGCGAGCGTGAGCAGCAATGCGGAATCCTCGGGCGACTCGTCGCGAGCTTCGAGAAGAGCCTTTTCGGCATTCGCATCGTCGCCACGGCTCAGATGGAAGTTCGCGAGGAGGACTCGTCCTCGCGTGCGCTCCGCAGGGGTCTTCCCCGCCTCGATGCCTGCCCGGTACATGGCGAGCGCCTCATCGAACCGCTTCTGCCCCGCGATGAGCAGCGCGAGCACCAAGTGGTTGTCCGCAGACGGCGTGATCTCGACGGCCCTGCGGAGCAGCTGCTCCGCGCCCGCATGATCCCCCTTCTGCCCGAGAACACGCGCCTTCATCTTGAGCGCATTCTCGTGGTTCGGATCGATCGCCAACGCTGCATCCAGATCGGCCAGCAGCCCGTCGAGATCCGAGCTCACCGACTTCAGCGCGCCGCGGAGAAGGATCGCTTCGACGTTCTCGGGATCCGCCGCGAGAATCGCGTCGACGTTCTCGCGAGCCGCATCGAAGCGCTGCGCCGCAAGCTCGAGCTGGGCGAGCTTGAGACGCCACTCCCGGTTGTCTGGGGCCAGCCGAACGGCCTCGGAGTATCGCCACAACGCATCGCCGTACTCGTTCAGCTTGACCAGCGTCTCCGCCATCTGGAACTGCGCCTGCGCGTCGTTGGGCGTGAGCTGGAGCAGGTTCAGCAGCTCGATCTTGGCCTCGTTCCACTGCTCCTTCTCGATGTACTCCTGCGCACGTGCGCGGTGTTGCTCGACGCGCTCCTCTTTCGATGTGCAGGCCAGGGCCGCCAGAGTGCATGCCAACACGCACGCCACGGCGCGCAATCGCATCGAGCCTCGCATTCGTCTTCCTCCCAACGATCCGATCGGTAGGCCGGGTAGCATACGCTCCCTGCCACTCCCGAGAAAGCCACGAAGGTAGTCCCTGCGTGCTTCTCCGGGGTCATCCCACGGGAAAGGGCCTACTCCGACTCCATCGGCACCAGGTATCGCTTTCCATCCTGCTCGAGCCAGCCCTGATCGCGCAGCTCCTTGAGCACACGGGTCACCGTCTCGCGGCTGGTTCCCACGAGATCCGCGAGCTGCTGATGCGTGATCGGAGCCGTCGCACGCAGCCCGGGGCGACCGGCGACCTCTTCACGAGCCAGCCGCGACAAGACCCGGCGCGTGCGCCCCTCGACGCGCTCGAACATGAGACCCCGAATCTGCTCGCTGGTCTCGCGCAGCCGCCGCGAGAGCTCGCGGATGAGATCGAGTGCCAGATCGGGATTGCGCCGGATCAGAGCGATGAACTCCTGACGAGACAACGCCAGGAGCAGGCACGACATCGTCGTCTTGACCGACGCGGAACGGGGCGCGCGCTCGAGCAGCGCCATCTCGCCGAAGAAGTCCCCCTCGCCCAGGATCTCGAGGATCTTCTCGCGACCATCCTCGCTCATCTTGGTGACCTTCACCTGCCCCTCGCGGATCAGGTACATGTAATCGCCCGGCATCCCGTCCTCGAAGACGACGGCATCCTTGGGATAACGGCGGTCGATGAGCAGACGTGCGATCTCCGCCAGGTCCTTCTCTTCGAGGGAGGCGAACAGCGGAATGGCGCGCAGGGCGTCGACTCGGTCCTTCATGGGCCCTCAGAGTCTACCAGCAGACCGAAAAATGCGAGCCGTCCCCCCATTCTTCCCGTGGGACGGCGGCCATCGCTCCAGAGGCGGCAGCCATCGGCCGGCCCTAGACGAGATCCCCGCGGCCACGCCGTGCGAGCTCCTCGACGACGCGTCGAACGTCCTGCGCGCGGTCCTTTGCGCACACGAGCACGGCATCGGGGGTCTCCACTACGATCAGCCCGCTCACTCCGAGCAGCACGATCGCCTTTCCGGTTGCGCTCCATACGATGTTGTCCGAAGCCTCGATGGCGACCGCGGATTCGGGGCCGTGAACACGGTTGCCCCCCTCTCGCGCCGGAAGCTGCTCGCCGAGCGCATCCCAGCTCCCGAGGTCGGACCAGGAGAATCGCCCCCGGACCGCCAGGACCCGCTCGCTCCTCTCGAGCACGGCGTAATCGAACGAGATCGAGGCCACGGACTGGTACGCACGCCGCAGCGCTTCCCGCTGGATCCGACGTCCGCGGGAAAGATCCCCGAGGATCTCGCCGAGGGCATCCCAGACTTCGGGCGCCCGGGTCCGCGTCTCCTCCAGAATCCGCTCGGGGCGAGCGAGCACCATGCCGGCGTTCCACAGGTACTCTCCGGAACGCAGCATCTGGCGGGCACGCGCCGCCGTGGGCTTCTCCACGAAGCGCTGGACACGGGTGGGACCGTCTCCCCGATCCGGCCCCACTCGAAGATACCCATAGGCCGTGTCCGGACGCGAGGGCTCGATCCCGAGCAGGACGAGGTGCTCCCCATTTGCGGCGGCGCGCGCGGCTTGGCGCACGTCGCGGCCGAACGCCACGGCATCGGGGATGTGGTGATCGGCCGGAAAGATCCCCATGACACCGTCCACATGGCGATGGATCGCCTCGGCCGCGGCCCATGCGATCGCGGCCGCCGTATTGCGCGGCTCGGGTTCGGAAAGAAGCCTCACCCCGGGGTGCTTCCGAAGGACCGGACGCGCCACCCGCGCGAGGTCGGCCGCAGAGACGACCGAGATCCGCTCCCGTGCGGCGAGCTTCTCCAAGCGGGAGATCGTCGCGCCGAGCAACGTCTCGTCGCCCACGAGGGGCAAGAACGGCTTCGGCCGGGCCCTTCGGCTCGCAGGCCAGAACCGAGTACCCGCTCCACCCGCGAGCACGACCGGAAAGAGATCTGTCGTCGCTATCGGCCGACCCCTGTGTATCGGAACCCGAGCTGCTCCAGATCGGACCGATCGTAGATGTTGCGAAGATCAGCCACCGCGGGCGAGCGCAGCAGCTCACGGATGCGACCGAGGTCGAGTGCACGGAACTCGTTCCACTCCGTGGCGAGAACGAGCACGTCCGCTCCCTTGGCGGTCTCGTACGCATCGCTGCAGAAGGTGACGTCGGGCAGCTCCATCGCTGCATTCTTCATGGCCTGCGGATCGTAGCAGCGCAACGTCGCCCCCTCCGCCAGCAGCTTGTGCGCGATCTCCATGGCGGGGGAGTCGCGCACGTCGTCCGTGTTCGGCTTGAACGACAGACCGAGCAGGGCGACCGTCTTGCCCGAGATTCCACCCGCGATGGCGCGAATCTTCTCGATCATCCGCGCTTTCTGCCGCTCGTTGGTCTCGATGACCGAGCTCACGATGCCCTGCGGAACACCGAACTCGCGGCTGAAGCTCACGAGCGATCGCGTGTCCTTGGGGAAGCACGAGCCGCCAAAGCCCGGCCCCGGATGAAGGAACTTGCGGCCGATCCGCCCATCCAAGCCGATCGCTCGCGCGACGTCGTGCACGTCTGCACCCACGGCCTCGCACAGGTTCGCGATCTCGTTGATGAAGCTGATCTTGGTGGCGAGGAATGCGTTCGCCGCATACTTGATGAGCTCCGCCGTCGCGACACTCGTCACTACCATCGGTACCTCGATCAGGTTGAGCGGCTGGTACAGATCGCGCAAGATCGCAGCAGCTTGCTCGTCGTCGGCTCCGATCACCACGCGATCGGGCCGCAGGAAGTCTTCGACCGCGCTGCCTTCGCGCAGGAACTCCGGATTCGACGCCACGGAACAGCGGAAGCTCGACCCCGTGCGCGACATCGCCTCTTCGACGATCCGCCGCACACGTTCCGCCGTCTTCACGGGAACCGTGCTCTTCGTGACAACCACCTTGTAGCCGTTCAAGCACTCGCCGATCGTGCGCGCCACCTCGTCGACGTACGAGAGGTCCGTCGATCCATCCGCCTGGGGCGGAGTTGGAACGGCGATGAAGATCACGAGGGAACGCTGGATCGCCTGCTTCGTGTCCGTCGTGAAGTGGAGTCGCCCGCTCGACTGGTTGCGATGGACGATCTCCTCGAGCCCCGGCTCGTAGATCGGGATCTCCCCCGCTTGCAACCGCGCGATCTTGTCTGCGTCCTTGTCGACACAGGTGACGTGCATGCCGAACTCGG
>CAZOTO010000062.1:0-17059 GCA_964582775.1 uncultured Myxococcales bacterium | reverse complement strand
TGGTGCGACACCGCGTGAAGGTCGCGAGCTACAGCCGCTCGCCGAATCCCGAGTTCATCAAGAAGTTCAAGGACGCGGGCATCCTGTGCATTCCCACCTGCGGCGCGGTCCGCCACGCCGAGAAGGCCGTGAAGCTCGGCGCCGACATCGTGATCGTGCAGGGCGGCGAGGGCGGCGGGCACACGGGATCGGTGCCCACGTCGATCCTCGTGCCGCAGGTCGTCGATGCCGTGCGCGTGCCCGTGGTAGCGGCCGGCGGCTTCAAGGACGGGCGCGGGCTGGTGGCGGCGCTCGCCTACGGCGCGGCGGGTGTCGCGATGGGAACTCGCTTCCTCCTCACGAAGGAGAGCCCCGTCCCCGAGGCAAGCGCGAAGCGCTACTTCGATGCGACCGCCGACGACATCCTCGTGACGACGCAGATCGACGGCATGCCCCAGCGCGTCGTCGTGAACGAGCTCGTGGCCCGGCTCGAGCGCACGAATCCCGTCGTGCGGCTCGTGCGCGCGATCCAGAGCGCTCTCGAGTACCGCAAGCTCTCCGGTGCTTCGATTCCGGAGCTGCTGCGCTCCGCCTTCGCCATGCGCCGCTCCGAGAAGCTCACGCGCGCGCAGATGCTCATGGCGGCGAACGCGCCGATCCTCGTGCGCAAGGCGATGGTCGAGGGCGATGCCGCGGGCGGCGTGCTGCCGAGCGGAACGGTCGCCGCGATCATCCAGGATCGACCCGCGATCGGCGAGCTGATCGCGCGCATCATCGACGAAGCCGAGCGCACGCTCGAGCGGCTGGCGAGCTAGGGAAGGAACCATGTCCATCACCGTGAGCCTCGAGAGTGGAGTTGCAGAGGTCTACCTGGATCACCCGCCGGTGAACGCGCTGCCGAGCGACGGTTGGACGAAGCTCGCGCGCACGATCACCGAGCTGGGCGACGGCGGCGAGGCACGCGTGGTGATCCTGGCCGCGAAGGGCCGAGGCTTCTGCGCGGGCGTCGACATCAAGGAGCTGGCGAAGGACGGCACGCTCATCACGAAGGTGAATCGCGGCTGCTACGACGCGTTCGCGGCGGTGCACCTGTGCAAGGTGCCGGTGGTCGGCGCGCTGCACGGCTTCGTGCTCGGCGGCGGGATCGGTCTGGCGGGCGCGTGTGACATTCTCGTAGCCAGCGAGGATGCGAGCTTCGGTCTGCCCGAGATCGATCGCGGCGCGCTCGGCGGTGCCTCTCATCTCATGCGGATGTTCCCCATCCAGAAGGTCCGAAAGATGCTGTTCACGGGCGAGCCGATCACGGCGGCCGAGGCGTACCGGCTCGGCGCGCTCGAGGCGGTCACCACGCGCGACGAGCTGCTGCCGAAGGCGCGCGAGATCGCGCGGTCCATCGCGGTGAAGAGCCCGAAGGCGATGCGGCTCGCGAAGGAGTGCATGAACGGGATCGAGCTCTTGCAGCTCGAGCGAAGCTACCGCTTCGAGCAAGGCTTCACGCTCGAGCTCTACACGTCGCCCGATTCGCAGGAGGCGCGCGACGCGTTCGTCGAGAAGCGCGATGCGCGCTTCGACGGCGATGCGCAGAAGCGCGCCGGTCACTGAAGCCAGGGAGCGCGACGATGGATCTCACCTTCACTCCCGAGCAACAGGCCTTCCGCAAGGAGGTCCGTGCATGGTTGGGCGCGAACGTCCCGAAGCAGCCGCTTCCCTCGTTCGATACGGCCGAGGGATTCCAGGCGCATCGCGAGTGGGAGCGAACGCTCAATGCCGCGGGCTGGGCGATGGTTCCCTGGCCTGTGGAGTACGGCGGGCGCGGCGCGAACCTTCTCGAGTGGCTCATCTTCGAGGAGGAGTACTACCGCGCGGGTGCGCCGGGGCGCGTGAACCAGAACGGCCTGTTCCTGCTCGGCCCGACGATCATGGAGTACGGTACGCCCGAGCAGAGGGCGCGCTTCCTGCCGAAGATGGCGTCGAGCGAAGAGGTCTGGGCCCAGGGCTGGTCCGAGCCCAACGCGGGAAGCGACATGGCGGCGATCCAGGCCACCGCGCGGCGCGAAGGCGATGTGTACGTGATCAACGGCCAGAAGACGTGGGCCTCGCGCGGCGCGTTCGCGGACTGGCTGTTCGGAATGTTCCGCACCGATCCCAGCTCGGAGCGCCACAAGGGGCTCACCTTCATTTTGGTGCCGCTCGACTCCGCGGGCGTCACCGTGCGGCCCATCGCGCAGCTCGACGGTGAGACCGGCTTTGCCGAGGTCTTCTTCGACCATGCGCGCGTACCCGTCGCCCATCGCCTGGGCGACGAGGGCAAGGGCTGGGACGTCGCGATGGCGACGGCAGGCTTCGAGCGCGGCCTCATGCTGCGCAGCCCCGCCCGCTTCCAGAACACCGCGCGAAAGCTCGTCGATCTGTACAAGCGAACGGTGCGCTCGGGCACTCCCGTCGATCCCGTGCTGCGCGACGCCGTCGTTCGCTGCTGGATGGACGCCGAGGCGTACGCGCTCAATACGTATCAGACCGTTACCTACCTGCAGGAAGGCGGAAAGATCGGCGCGGAGGCGAGCCTCAACAAGATCTTCTGGTCCGAGCTCGACCTGCGCATGCACGAGACGGCGCTGTCGCTCCTCGGTGTACGTGCGGAGCTGCTGCCCGAGGCGCCGTTCGCCGGCGACGTCGGGCGCTGGCTCGACGGCTTCCTGTTCGCGCTCTCCGGACCCATCTACGCCGGAACGAACGAGATCCAGCGCAACATCATCGCCGAGCGCATCCTCGGCCTGCCCAGGAGCTAAGCGATGCGATTCAGCTTCACCGAGGATCAGCGGCTGCTGCAGAGCACGGTGCGCGACTTCCTCGTCGGCGAGGTGACGCCGGCGCGGATCCGCGAGCTGTGGGAGACGAAGAGTGCGCGATCGCCCGAGCTGTGGCGAACCCTCGCGGAGATCGGCATGGCCGGCCTGCTCGCGCCCGAGTCGGCCGGCGGCATGGGCATGGACGAGATCGATCTCGCGCTGCTGCTCGAAGAGGCCGGGCGCGCGGCGCTCGCCGAGCCGGTGATCGCGACCGCGGCCGTCGGCGTGCCGCTCGTGCGCGAGCTCGGCGCGCCGCTCGCCGACGAGTGGCTGCCGAAGATCGCCGCGGGCGAGGCCATCGTCGCCGTCGGGCACGAGGCGAGCCCGCTCGTCTCGGATGCGCACGTCGCGAACCTGATCGTGCTGCCGCACGGCGCAGGCGCCGATGTCGAGATCCATGCGCTGGGTCCCGATCTCGTGGCGCTGTCCCACCAGCCGGCGAACGATCCCTCGCAGCGCCTCTACACCGTCGGGTGGAAGCCGTCGGACGCCACGCGCGTGGCACAGGGCGAGCGTGCGCGGCAGATCCTCGACGCGGCCTTCGACCGCGGCGCGCTCGCCTGCGCGGCGGAGCTGCTCGGTGTGGCCGACAAGCTCGTCGAGATCGCCGTGGGCTACGCGAGTCAGCGCAAGCAGTTCGGAAAGCCCATCGGCTCGTTCCAGGCCGTGAAGCACATGCTCGCGAGCGCGAAGGTGAAGATCGAGTACGCGCGGCCGCTCGTCTACCGCGCCGCGCACTCCGTGGCGCGCAAGGATCCCCATCGCTCCGTTCATGTTTCGATGGCGAAGAACGCGGCGGGCGAGGCCGCGACGTTCTCGGCGAAGCAGGCGATCCAGGCGCACGGCGCGATCGGCTATACCTGGGAGCAGGACCTGCACATCTGGATGCGGCGGGCGTGGTCGCTCGATCTCGCGTGGGGCGCGACGAGCCTGCACCGCGCGCGCGTGGCCGAGGCCGTGCTCGATCGCGATGCGCCCACGGCGAGCTTCGGCTACGAGGCCCCGGCGGCGTAGATCGGCGCAGAGGAAGACGGAGGTACGACGGATGAGCGAAACGAAGGCGCGAGTGCCGGCCGTTCCCGGCTGGTTCACGATGGACGACGGGGAGCCGCGGTTGCTCGGCACGCGCTGCACGAGCTGCGGCACGTACTTCTTCCCCAAGCAGTCGTTCTTCTGCAAGAACCCGAGCTGTCAGGGCACGGAGTTCGAAGAGGTTCCGCTCGGCCGCACGGGAACGCTTTGGTCCTACACCGAGACCCACTACGCGCCGCCCGCGCCCTACGTCTCGCCCGAGCCGTTCGAGCCGTTCTCGATCGGAGCCGTCGAGCTCTCCGGCGAGAAGATGGTGATCCTGGGGCAGATGACGAAGGGCACCCGCGCGGCGGATCTGCGCCTGGGCATGGAGGTCGAGCTCGTGCTCGAGACGCTGTTCGAGGACGACGCGAACGAGTACGTCGTGTGGAAGTGGAAGCCGGTCGCCGCCTGATCGGGGCTCGCGCGCGAGGAGGAAACGGATGTCGAAGCAAGTCGCGATCCTGGGCGTCGGGATGCACCCGTGGGGCAAGTGGGGCCGCAGCTTCGTCGAGTACGGAGTGAAGGCCTGCCGCGACGCGCTGGCGGATGCGGGCATCGAGTGGAAGGACGTGCAGTTCGTGTCGGGAGCCGACACGATCCGGTGTGGCTATCCTGGCTACGTGGCGGGAGCCACCTTTGCGCAGGCGCTCGGCTGGAACGGAGCGCGCGTGCAGAGCTCGTACGCGGCGTGCGCGTCGGGTGCCGCCGCGCTCAACGCCGCCCGCGCGCAGATCCTCGCGGGTCTGTGCGACGTGGCGCTCGTCGTCGGTGCGGACACCACGCCGAAGGGCTTCCTCGCGCCGCAGGCGGGCGAGCGCTTCGACGATCCGGACTGGCTGCGCTTCCGCCTGCTCGGGGCCACGAATCCCGCGTACTTCGCGTTCTACGCGCGGCGCCGCATCGAGCTGTACGGCGCGACCTCGAAGGACTTCGCGCGCGTGAAGGTGAAGAACGCGCGGCACGGGCTCGCGAATCCCAATGCGCGCTATCGCAAGACCTACACCGAGGAAGAGGTGCTCGCCTCGCCGATCGTGTCGGATCCACTTCGCCTGCTCGACATCTGCGCCACCAGCGCTGGTGCCGCGGCGGTCGTGCTGTCGAGCCTCGAGTTCGCGCGCAAGCGCACGTCGAGTCCCGTGCGCATCGCCGCGATCTCGACGAAGAGCCCCACCTTCCCCAGCTCGGTGATCGAGCTACCCGACTTCGCGACCGACTCCGCCGCGGTGGTTCCCGCGCAGCCCGCGAGCTTCCGCGCGTCCGTGGCGCGCGACGCGTACGAAGAGGCGGGAATCGGCCCCGAGGACGTGAACCTCGCCGAGGTCTACGACCTGTCGTCTGCGATGGAGCTCGACTGGTACGAGGACATCGGCCTGTGCAAGCGCGGCGAGGGAGAGAAGCTGCTGCGCGAAGGCGCCACGGCGATCGGCGGCCGCGTGCCGGTGAATCCCAGCGGCGGCCTCGCCTGCTTCGGCGAGGCGGTGCCCGCGCAGGCGATCGCACAGGTGTGCGAGCTCACGTGGCACCTGCGCGGGCAGGCGGGCGAGCGCCAGGTTGCGGGCGCGAAGGTCGGTATCACGGCGAACCAGGGCCTGTTCGGCCACGGCTCGTCGGTCATCTGCATCCAGTAACGGGAGACGAGCCATGGCAGAGGCATACATCGTCGACGCGGTCCGCACCCCCACGGGCCGCAAGAAGGGCACGCTGAGCCAGGTCCATCCGGCGGATCTCGGCGCACACGTGCTGCGTGCGCTCGTCGAGCGGACGAGGATCGATCCGTCGATCGTCGAGGACGTGGTCTTCGGCTGCGTGGATGCGATCGGCCCGCAGGCGGGCGACATCGCGCGCACGTGCTGGCTCGCGGCGGGTCTTCCCGAAGAGGTGCCCGGCACCACCGTCGATCGACAGTGCGGTTCGTCGCAGCAGGCCGTTCACTTCGCCGCACAGGCGGTGATGAGCGGAACGAGCGACGTCATCGTCGCCGGCGGCGTGCAGAACATGAGCATGATCCCGATCTCGGCGGCGATGACCTGCGCGGATCGCTTCGGCTTCCAGGATCCCTTCTCCACCTCGAAGGGATGGGTGGAGCGCTATGGGAACCAGGAGGTCTCGCAGTTCGCCGCAGCCGAGCGGATCGCCGCGCACTGGAACCTGTCGCGCAGCGAGCTCGAGGCCTTCGCGATCGAGAGCCATCGCCGCGCGATCCGCGCCATCGACGAGGGCCGCTTCTCGCGCGAGATCGCGCCGATCGGCGGCCTGCAGGTCGACGAGACACCGCGGCGCGAGACCACGGTCGAGAAGATGGCCTCGCTCGCCACGCTGGTGGAGGGCGGCCGGCTCACCGCCGCGGTGTCGAGCCAGATCTCGGACGCGGCGGCGGCGCTGCTCGTCGTGTCCGAACGCGCCCTGAAGCAGTACGGCCTGCGGCCGAGGGCGCGGATCCATCACCTGAGCGTGCGCGGTGCGGATCCGATCTGGATGCTCACCGCACCGATCCCCGCCACGAAGTACGCGCTCGATCGCACGGGCATGAAGCTTGCCGACATCGACCTCATCGAGATCAACGAGGCCTTCGCCCCGGTGGTGCTCGCCTGGCAGAAGGAGACGGGCGCCGATCTCTCCAAGGTGAACGTGAACGGCGGAGCCATCGCGCTCGGCCATCCGCTCGGCGCGACCGGCGCGCGGCTCATGACGACGCTGCTCTGCGAGCTCGAGCGCACGGGCGGCCGCTTCGGTCTGCAGACGATGTGCGAGGGCGGCGGCCAGGCGAACGTCACCATCCTCGAGCGCCTCGGCTGAGCGAAGCGCTCGGCGCAACCAACCCCTACCAACCAACGGCGAGGACGAAGACGACATGAGCAGGATCTGCGAAGGACGCGTGGCCATCGTGACGGGCTCGGGCCGCGGCATCGGCCGCGGCCATGCCCTCGAGTTCGCACGCCAGGGTGCGAAGGTCGTGGTGAACGACATCGGTGCCGAGCTCGACGGCCGCGGCGGATCGTCGGGACCGGCGGGCGAGGTCGTGGCCGAGATTCGCGCCATGGGCGGCGAGGCGATCGCCAACGGCGAGGACATCGCCGACTGGGAGGGCGCCGGCCGGCTCGTGCAGGCGGCGGTCGATGCGTTCGGTCGGCTCGACGTCGTGGTGAACAACGCGGGCATCCTGCGTGACCGCATGTTCGTGAGCGCGACCGTGGATGAGTGGGATGCGGTGATGCGCGTCCACCTGCGCGGACACTTCTGTGTGACGCGCCACGCCGTGAACCACTGGCGCGAGCGCACCAAGGCGGGCGAGGCCGTCGATGCGCGCATCATCAATACGAGCTCCGGCGCAGGGCTGCAGGGCAGCATCGGCCAGAGCGCGTACTCCACGGCGAAGGGCGGCATCGCGATCCTCACCCTGGTGCAGGCCGCGGAGCTCGGCCGTTACGGCATCACCTCGAATGCGATCGCACCGGCGGCGCGCACGCGCATGACCGAGGGCGTCTTCGCGGACAAGATGGCGAAGCCGGGCGAGGGGAAGTTCGACGAGATGGCCCCCGAGAACATCGCGCCGCTCGTCGTGTGGCTGGGCAGCGCCGAGTCGCGCGACGTGACCGGCCGCGTGTTCGAGGTCGAGGCCGGCCGCATCTCCATCGCCGATGGCTGGCGCAAGGGCCCCGAGATCGACAAGGGCGCGCGCTGGAATCCCGGCGAGGTGGGCGCCGCGGTGAAGAAGCTCATCGAGAAGTCCGTGCCGCCGCAGAAGGTCTACGGAAGCTGAACCCCGAGGCGAGGCAGTCGCAGCCATGAGATTCGCATTCACGGAAGAGCAGGAGGAGCTTCGCTCGCAGGCGCGCGCGTTCCTGGCCGAGCACTCGTCCTCGGAGCACGTGCGCAAGGCGATGGCGACCGCCGAGGGCTACGATCCCGCGCTCTGGCAGCGGATCGGCGCCGAGCTCGGCTGGACGAGCGTCATCGTTCCCGAGGAGTACGGCGGGATCGGGCTCACCCACGTGGAGCTCGTGGCGTTGCTCGAGGAGATGGGCGCCGTGCTGCTCTGCGCGCCGTTCTTCTCGACCGTGTGTCTCGGGGCGAATGCGCTGCTCGTCGCGGGCTCCGAGGCGCAGAAGCAGGAGCACCTGCCCGCGATCGCCGAGGGCTCGCGGACGGCCACGCTCGCCTACCTGGAGAAGAAGGGCTGCTTCGATGCCTCGGGCATCGAGGCGACCTTCCGCCGCGACGGCAGCGACTACGTGCTCACCGGTGCGAAGAGCTACGTGCTCGACGGCCACACCGCGGAGCTCCTGATCGTCGCTGCGCGTGCCGCCGGCTCGTCGGGCGACGCCGATGTGAGCCTGTTCGCGGTGCCCGCAGGAACACCAGGGCTCGTGCGCATGCCCTACACCACGATGGATCAGACCCGCAAGCAGGCCGAGATCCGGCTCGACGGCGTGCGCGTTCCCGCCGAGGCGCTCTTGGGCGAGGAGGGCGCGGGAGCGCCTGCGCTCGGGCGCACGCTCGATCTCGCCGCGGTGGCGCTCTCGGCCGAGCAGGTGGGCGGCGCGCAGCGCTGCCTCGACATGGCGGTGCAGTACGCGAAGGAGCGCATCCAGTTCGGCAAGCCCATCGGCACCTTCCAGGCCATCAAGCATAAGTGCGCCGACATGATGGTATTGGTCGAGTCCGCGCGCTCCGCGAGCTACTACGCGGGGTGGGCCGCGTCCGTGCAGGATGCGGAGCTCCCCGTGCTGGCGTCGCTCGCCAAGGCCTACGCGTCGGATGCCTACTTCCACTGCGCCGCCGACAATCTGCAGATCCACGGCGGCGTCGGCTTCACCTGGGAGTACGACGTGCAGCTCCACTTCAAGCGCGCGAAGAGCTCCGAGGTGCTCCTGGGGGATCCCGCGTACCATCGCGAGAAGGTGGCCCGGCACATCCTGTAGTCGATGCGATCGCTGCACGGTGCAGGGGCCGAAGACGGACGAGGAGGGGCGATGTCGTCGAATCCGCTCGACATGACGGGCAAGGTGGTGGTCGTGACCGGCGGCGGGAAGGGCGTGGGACGCGGCATCACCCAGCGCTATCTCGAGGCCGGCGCGAACGCGGTGATCTGCGGGCGCAACGCTCCCGTGTCGTTGCCGGCCGCCGGGGGGCGCGAGGCCGTCTTCGTGGCGGCCGACGTGCGCGATCCCGAGCAGGTCGATCGCATCTTCGCGACGGCGGTGGAGCGCTTCGGCCGCGTGGACGTGCTCGTGAACAACGCGGGCGGTGCGCCCAACGCCGACTCGGCCACCGCGTCGCCGCGCTTCTCCACGTCGATCATCACGCTCAACCTGATCGCTCCGCTCGTCTGCGCGCAGCGCGCCTATGCGGTGATGCGCGAGCAGGCCGAGGGCGGCGTCATCATCAACATCGCCAGCGTGAGCGGCATCCGCCCGTCCCCGCACACGGCGGCGTACGGCGCGGCGAAGGCCGGGCTGCTGAGCCTCACGACGTCGCTTGCCGTGGAGTGGGCGCCGAAGGTGCGCGTGGTCGCCGTCACCGCCGGCCTCATCCGCACCGAGCAGGCGCATCTGCACTACGGAGACGAAGAGGGCGTGCGCGCCGTGGGCGCCACCATTCCCCTCGAGCGCATGGGCGAGCCCGTCGACATCGCGAATGCCTGTCTCTTCCTGTCCTCTCCGCTCGCGAGCTACGTGAGCGGAACGAGCCTGCTCGTGCACGGCGGTGGCGAGAAGCCGCGCTACCTCGAGGTGGCGAAGCCCACGGGCGAATAGCGTCCACGACCCGCTCCCGGCATTGCCCTCGCGTTCTTCTCCCGCGCGTTTCGGCGATGCGTGACTGACCGCTCAAGTGATCGCGGTATCAGACGATACGACTGCCACCTGCGGATCTTCTGGAATTGGAAGAATGAAGGGGGGGCGGGTGCGACTTCGTCCAGCGCCAGCATCGAGCGAGACCGAGGCCCGCGCATGCGCCGCGCCGCCGGGGGTAATTCTCGCCGAATTGCTGACTCATCGGGCAGACGCCGAGACCCACTCCGCTCGCTCCCGTACCGGTCGGCGAACCCGACGCCACGGTGCGGGTCTGCCGCTCATGGCGAGCTCGGCGGCTCCACGAATCCCCACGCCCCCCTGTGCCGTGACGAATGAATTCGTCTGCTGAGCCGCAGAACGCGGTCGCGCGGGGAATCCCCTCGCCACCGGACTATGCGGTCTGCGTGGTCAACTATCGCAACTACCAGGATCTGGACCGCTGCCTTGCGAGCTTGAAGTCCCAGTCCGTTGGGCCCTCGCTCGTCCTCGTTGCAGACTGCGACGGCGATCCCGGCAAGCGCGCCGCGACGGCGAATGCCCATCCAGAGTGCTCGATCCAAGCCATCGCCAATCTCGGGTATGCGGGTGCGGCGAACTGGGCCATCGGGAGGATTCTCGCAGGCCCGCATCCTCCCGACTTCATCCTGCTGCTGAACGCCGATATTCGGCTCGCACCCGGATTTGCGGCGGAGCTCGTGCGGGAGATGTGCGCGAGGTCCGAGGTCGTCTTCGCCTCCGGAAAGCTGCTTCGGCCCGACAAGATCACGATCGACAGTGCTGGATTCGAGGTGGGCCGCAATCGTCGCTTTCGTGATCGGGGGAGCAGCGAGGCCGACATCGGACAGTACGACGAGATCGAGTACGTGGTCGGCGTGAGCGGCGCTGCGATGATGATTCGAACGCGTGCAATCCCGGGACTGTGCATCGATGGCGAGCTGTTCGACACGGACTTCTTCGCCTACCACGAGGACACCGACCTCGCCTGGCGTGCGCAGCTCCTCGGCTGGAGATCGCTGTACGTTCCCGATGCGCTCGCAATCCACCGCCGCGGGTGGCGCAAGGAAACTCGCTTCGATGTCCCTCTGGAGGTTCGCAGGCACTCCTTCAAGAACTTCTTCCTGGTCATCGCAAAGAACGATTGCGGCCGGCACCTGCTGCGCGATCTGCCAGCGATCCTCGTCTCGGAAGCGATGCGATTCTGCGCATTCGTCCTATACGACCCCGCAGTGCTTCCGGCGTACCTGCTGGCGCTACGGCGACTGCCAGCGGCCATCCGGAAGCGCAGAGTCCTGCGCAGCTCGATGAAACCCGGATCGCCGGAATCGCGACCCCGCAGTCCCATCCCCTCTGCAGCCTGGAGCGAGCGACCATGAGCCTGGAGCCATCGCCTTCGATGATCGAGCTCGTTCCGAGCAAGGAAGAGGGCGCGCATTCGCGAGCGCCCCACCGTACGCAGCACCCGGAGATCGACATCCTCGTCCCCGTTCACAACGAGTGGCACGTGCTTCGCCCTTGCCTCGAATCCCTGGAGGCATTCACGACGTATCCGTCGGCGCGGATTACGATTCTCGATGATGGAAGTGATTCCTTCGTGAAGGAGAGGATCGAAGCCTTCGTCGCTGCCCCAGGGCCGATGCCGAAGAGGGTGCTACGAAACGACACTGCACTGGGCTTCGTCCGCAACGCCAATCGCGGATTCCGCGAAGCTCACGGCGACATGGTTGTGCTGCTCAACAGTGATACGGTGGTCACCCCTGGGTACCTGGAGGGCCTGGTCGCTGCAGCGTCGAGCGATCCGCGCATCGCCTGCGTGATGCCCTCGAGCAATCAGTGCTCGTTCCACTCCGTCGACATTCCCATGGGGTGGAACATCTTTCAATACGCCGCCGATGTTCGGCGTAAAATGTCAGGCGTCCCGTTTGATGCCGTGACAGTGGGTGGGTTCTGCCTGCTCATCAAACGTGAGGCACTCGACGACGTGGGTCTCTACGACGAGGCCTTCGGACGTGGGTATGGCGAGGAGAGCGACTGGTGCATGCGCGCGGCCAGCAGGGGGTGGCGGGTCGTGGGCATCGACAACGTCTTCGTCTACCACCGCGGCAAGGCGACTTTCAAGGACTACAAGCAGAAGACCTTTCGCGAGACGAACTACAAGATCTTCATGGACCGGTGGTCCGGCGAGTACAGCCGTGCCATGGCGCGCTATCAGGGGGCCGACGCCCTCGGCCCTCTTCGGCACGCGTACGTGCGCATGGATGCGACGGCGCCTCCGCCGGTCCTCTCGGCCTTCGTCGATCGTCTTCGCATGGGAGGCCCCACCTACGCCACCGTAGAGGCTGCTCGTTACGTTCGGGATCAAGGTGGGGTGGCGAGGATCCCGACGCTCGTGCGCGAACGAGGCCTCGTGCGTGGAGCCTCCCAGCGATACCCGCTGCCGCGCGGCTTCGTGTCACGCCAGCGACCGCGAATCGTGTATGTCCTCGAAAAGTTCTCCCTCTCCGGGGGTGTGCTCTCGGTCGTCCAGCTCGTGAACCGCCTCACGATGCTTGGATGGGATGCAAAGATCGCGACGCACCACGGCCATGATCAAGAGCACATGGATGCGTACATGCTGTACCACAAGCCCTATGTATTCCCCGATGCCGAGAGCCTGGTGAGGCATGCGCCCCCTGCCGACATCTTCGTAGCAACGTTGTGGTCGACGGCGGAGAAGGTTCATCGGATCGTGCGCGAGAAGCACAAGGACGCGGTCCCGTGGTACTTCGTGCAGGACGACGAGACGCGGTTCTTCCACGAGCTCGATCGAGCCGGACGCCAAGGAGTCGTGGACAGCTACGGCCTGATCCAGAACAAGATCGTGAAATCGGACTGGCTTCGCGATGTCCTCCGCGGCCGCGGCCACGGCGCACACAAGGTGCACGTCGGGCTCGATCTCGATGTGTTCTATCCGGAGTCGTCACCGCGTCAGCGTCCGCTTCGCATTCTCGCGATGGCGCGTCCCGCTACGCCCCGCAGGGGCTTCCCGGTCCTCGTCGAGACGCTGCGTGAAGTCGTTCGCCAGCGACCCGATGTCGAGGTGGCGCTGTTCGGATGCG
Source organism: uncultured Myxococcales bacterium (assembly GCA_964582775.1). Lineage (GTDB taxonomy): Bacteria > Myxococcota_A > UBA9160 > SZUA-336 > SZUA-336 > CAZOTO01. Next base: position 4,267 of record CAZOTO010000062.1, on the reverse strand, counting down.
CCAATCTGGCCGAGTATCGGCTCGATTTCCCCCATATCGATCTCGGCGTGATTCCCAACGACCGGCTGCGCAGGGTCTACAACGAGAGTGCGATCCTGCTCGACCTCTCGGAGTTCCAGGGCCTGGGGCGCATGGGCCTCGAGGCGATGGCCTGTGGATGTGCGGCGGTTCTGACCAAGCACGGGGGAATCACCGAATATGCGCGCGATGGCGTGAACTGCCTGTCCGTGGATCCCGCGGATCCTGTAGAGACGGTGTCGGCCGTACTACGGCTGGTCGATGACGTGGGTCTTCGCCACCGTCTGATCGAGGGTGGCTTCGAGACGGCGCAGGCGTACTCCTGCGACGTCGAGGCGCGGGAGACAGGACGGCTGTTGGCTGCGTCGCTGGGGATCGATGAGGATGTGTCCGCTGGAGCGCGTCGCTCCGAGGTGCGGGCGCGGGGCATCGCGGTGCCGCGCAGGGTACGTGACATCGTAGAGCCGGGTGTCATATCGAGAGGGGCATGACATGGAAATCGTTCGGTCACTCGTAGGAGCGGCGGTGCGTGCGGTCGGTCTTTCGCGCTTGATCGCCGAGGAAGAGTTCAAGCAATGGCGCCGGGAATCGCTGGATCCCGCCATCAAGAGTGGGGCATGCTACGTGCCGATGCCGGGCTTCGAGGACTCTCGGCACTATCGGGACAAGCAGAACCGGCACCATCTGGGGCGCTACGAGTGGGCACTCCGTGTGCTGAAGAGCCGCAGAAGGCCAGTGACTCGAGTCTTGGACTGTGCGTGCGGGTCGGGATATGGATCGGCAATCCTCTCGCGTGTGGCCGATCGAGTGGATTCCGTCGATCGCTTCGGCGCAGCCATCCGGTTGGCGAGGTCGCGGTACTCGCGGCCGAACATCCACTGGCACGAGGTCGATGCCGGCAATCTCCGAAACCAGTTCGAGGGGGAATCCTTCGACGCGATCGTGAGCTTCCAAACCATCGAATGCATCGAAGACGACCACCGGCTTCTCGATGACTTCCGATGCCTGCTGAAGCCTGGGGGCGTCCTGCTGATCGACACCCCCGTGCGCAAGCAGCGCATCGATCGCCCCCAGAATCCCCACCATCTGCGGAACTACGCGACCGACGAATGGATCGACCTTCTCCTGAAGCGCTTCGACACGGTTCTCACCTTCGACGCACTCCCCGAAAGGACCGTTCTCGAGCGTCTCGGCATGCCGAGCAAGGGGTCGGTCGCCGTCTGCGAAAGAGGGTGACGACCACCATGGAAGTATCCTGCGAATCACGTCGTGGCCCGACGCAGAGCCTCGCCCTGGACGTTCGAACGGTGGACTTGTCGCGATACGACTTCGTTGATTTCGGCTGCTCCAGCGGGGGGTCGATCGCCTACTGCAAGAAGCGATTCAAGGCCGACTCGGGGATCGGCGTCGATATCGACTCGCGCAAGGTGAGGGCAGCGCTCCAGCAGGGATTCGATGTCGCGCTTGGGGATCTTCACTCCCTCCCGGGCACGAAAGCGGTTCGCTTCGTCTCCATGATGCAGTTCTTGGAACATCTGGAGAACGTCGAGGAAGTTGGGCGTGTGATCGAAAAGGCATCGACTCTTGCGCGAGACTTCCTCTACATTCACCACCCATCCTTCGACGACGAGCACTATCTCTTGTCGAAGGGATTGCGCTTGTATTATCACCACTGGTCGGGCCATCGTGCTCACGTTCGATTGAGCGAATTCCATCGGCTCTTCGAGGATCTCGGTCTGCTCCAATACCATGTGCGGCCAATCAAGCCGATTCTCTCCTCGGACCATCCCTCGATCCTTCCCAGCTCCGCCCCCATCAATCAGCAGACGTACGACCCGAATGAGCACGGTCCGAAGCCGGTCATCGATTTCCCATATCCGATCTTCCAGCACATCGAGGTGTTCGTAGCACTTCGACCCTTCGAGCCCGGCGAATGGAAGGCGCTGGTCGGGGAATCACGATGATGCACCGGGAGGCCTTCCGCCCGAGTCTGCCATGATGGCGGAGGCGACCGTCGACCGAGGACTTCTGCGAAGGCTCGTCTGGGCAGGCGTTCGTCGACAGACGGCGAATCTGGGTCTCGGCTGGCTGTGGTGGCTGATCGATCCCCTCGTCATGGTCACCGTCTATGCAGTCGTCTTCGGCGGACTCCTCGAGATCGGCCGAACGGCTTCGGACGGGAGCTATCCGCTATTCCTTGCTTGCGGGTTGATTCCCTGGCGGTGGTTCTCGCAGGCGACCACGAGGGGTGCGAGCGCGCTGACCCAGAACACGGCTGTTCTCACGTCATTCCCCATCCAGCGGGAGACGGTCGTGGTCGGTGAGATTGCGTCGGCATCGATCCCTGCGCTCATGGGCTTTCCCGTGTTGGCTGCGTTCATGCTGGCCTACGAGCGAACCCTCACGCTGAATCTGCTGTACCTGCCGGCTCCCATCCTCGTGATGGCTACCCTCGTCGTCGGAGTATCCCTGGTTCTGTGCCCCCTGGCCGTGATCGTTCCGGATACCCTGAATCTGTGGGGAGTCCTCCTTCGGGTCGCCTGGTTCGTAAGCCCTGGCTTGTATCGCTGGGAGCAGGTTCCCGAGGCGTACCGTCAGCTCTATGCGCTGTGCAACCCCATGGTCGGAGTCTTCGAAGGAATACGCCGTCCGATCCATGACGGCCTTCCGCCCGCGTGGGAGGCCCTCGGGTACTCCGCTGTCTGGGCCTTCGTGCTCCTGATGATCGGGCTGTGGTCGTTTCGAAGGCTCGAGGAGCCCGCGGTTCGTCTGCTATGAGCACCTCGGTTCTACGTGCAGAAGGTGTGGGGATCCGATTCGCTCGCGGAAGCCGAAGAGAGCGCCTGCGCGGGAAGGCGCGCTCCGCCCTTCTTGGCCGCCGCCGAAACCCCGACGAAGGATCGCCGCAAGACTTCTGGGCGCTGCGCAATGTCAGCCTTGATTTGACCACTGGAACTCGTCTAGCGGTGTGCGGTGCGAACGGATCGGGAAAGACGACCCTGATGCGCCTCCTCGGAGGCATCTATCGCCCGGACGAGGGATCTCTCCAGATCAATGGAACGACGAGTGCCATGCTCTCGCTCGGCGCAGGAATCAATCACCAGCTCTCTGGTCGCGACAACGTATATCTGGTCGGGGCGTTGTATGGCCTCGGGCCGAGAGCGATCGGCGAGCGGTACGAGAAGATCCGAGACTTCGCGGAGATCGACGAAGCAGCGATGTGCACACCCGTTCGCTACTACAGCAGCGGAATGCGAAGTCGGCTCGGATTCTCGATTGCGGTCACGCTCACGCCGGAGATCCTGCTGATCGACGAGGTTCTGGCGGTGGGGGATCTGGCGTTCCGCAGGAAGAGCTCGGAGAAGCTGCGCGAGTGCGCCGCGCGCGCCCGCTGTGTCGTCCTGAGCAGCCATAGCGTCTCATTCCTGAAGGAGCACTGTGATACCGCGATCTGGCTCGATCAAGGTCGTGCGATGACGTACGGCGAGGCAAAGATCGTGCTGGACGAATACGTATCGTTCATGGCGATACGAGCACAGGAATGAGGCGAACGTCATGAACCCGAATCCAAAATCCCGGCCATTCTTCGAGAACCTCGCGGGCTGGGCCGGGGGGCGCTTCCCGATCACATCCAGCACCACTCTCCTGGAGTATGGCGTCGGCCGCTACGGGTTTGCCTGCTACTACGCGGAGCGGGCGGGACGTGTGATCGGCCTCGACATTCGCGACTACTCGGAATTTCATCCCGGCATAGAATTCCTGGTCTACGACGGAAATAAGATCCCGCTCCCGGACGCTTCCGTGGATGCCGTCGCTTCTCACTCGGTGCTCGAGCACGTCGAGGATATTCACGCATCTTTGTCGGAGATCGACCGTGTTCTGAGGGTGGGGGGACGAGCCTTCCTGACGATCAGCCCGCTCTACTACTCCTCTGGGGGAAGCCACATTCGGCAGGACAAGTGGCGACTGGAGCAGTGGGAGCACCTCGATCCAAAATCTGCGGTGTATCTGACCGAGAACCCGATTCCAGACGAACCGGACGGCGGGCACTACCTGAACAAGCTGCGCGTTCGTGACTTCCTGGAAGCCGTCGGAACCATCCCTTGGAACATCACGGTGTTTCAGCGCTACTGGGAGACGAAGCCCATTCCCGAATTCCTGAACGATCAGGGCATCGATCGCCTCGACCTACTCACGAGGGAGTTTCGCTTCATCGGGATCAAGTCGAGGTGATCGTGTATCGAGCGGG
>CAZOTO010000061.1:0-17098 GCA_964582775.1 uncultured Myxococcales bacterium | reverse complement strand
CCGATCTGGGCGGGATCCGCCTTCACGTTGTACAACGTGCGCAGCACCTCGTACAGGCTGCAGCCCGATGCGGCCACCGTCGAGGGATCGCGATGCGTCTGCACGATCCGCGCATCCGGAAAGACCTCGAGCAGCGCATCGATGAAGAAGAGGTGCAGGGGCGACTTCAGCACCAGGTAGCGGCCAGGCCACTTCCAGGCGAGGAGCTGGAGCAGCTTCTTGTACTCGCGGTACGCGGGCACCATGTCTGCGCTCCGGATCCAATCCATGTAGCTGGGGACGTGCGCCTCGATGCCATAGGTGGGACAGGTGAACACCTTTCGGAAGAGCAGCACGCACTCGTCGGGACTACGCGCGTCGAAGCAGTGCACGGAGCGCAGCGCCGGCACGACGCGGTAGGTCCCCTCGAGGCGCTTCTCGGCGGCGAGGATTCGCGGATCGTCCGCAGAGGTCTCGGGTCCGATCGCAGGGACCGGATCGTCGAGCTCCCACAGGTCGAGCGCGCGCGCTTTCGCGCCGCACGCGAGCAGATTCTGCAGCAGCGTGGTTCCCGTGCGCGGGAAGCCCAGGATGAAGAGCGGCTTCTCGATCGGAACGTCGAGGATCTCGGGATGACGTGCGATCTCCTCTTGGTAGCGCAGCTGCGCGACGAGCGAGCCGAGGCTCGAGGTCCGCACGATGAAGCGGCCGAACAACGACAGATCGGCCTCGTTCTCGTAAGCCGCGAGCAGGCGACGCATCGGCGTGAGGAAATCGTAGTCGCTGAAGCGCTCGAGTCCGGTCCGTCGTCGCGCTTCGGCGAGCAACGACTCCTCGCCCAGATCGACCGCGCGCAGACCCATGCGCCGCAGGCCGAGCTCGGCCCGGTTCGCGGCGCGCAGGAACCACGGCAGCGAATACCCGCTGCCGCTCGTCCCCGCGTTCGCCGTCGATATTGCCATGGAACCTCCCCCGTCACCGTCGCTGCTCGGTCGGACAGGACCGGAGCCGTATGGGATCAGGATGGGCGGCCGAGGTCAAGGACCAGGCGGTCCCGTGAGCGAGCGCACGGGAAGCCGCCTCGTCCTCAGCACGACGAGCCCCTGGACGGTGAGCGTGATCCAGTACACGAGCCAGACCGCCACCCCGATCGCGAAGGCTGTCGCAGCGTCGATGCCGAGGCGGCCGAGAACCTCCGTGAAGGCGAGCTGATAGGGGCCGACGGCTCCCGGGACCGAGGGAACGGAGACCGCGAGCGCGAGCGCGGCGAGCAGCACCCAGCCCGTCGTGATCGCCTGGGTCACGCCTCCGAGGTCCAGGTCGAACGCCACGAAGGCGATCCAGAGCGGAAGCGCGGAGAGCACCGGCCAGAGCAGCACCGAATGCAGGGTTACCCACAGCAGGTGCCGTCCCACCGAGACGGCTCCCAGACCTGTCGCGACGCTGCCGACGAGCCGGACGATGCGCCCACGCAGGCCGGCGGGAAGCGGCGAGGCGAGCCGCCCGACGATCCCGGCCACGCGCAGGGGAGCGATCCTCAGGGCGACCAGGCATGCGAAGAGGCCGAGCACGATCGGTGCCGCGAGACCTGCCACCATGCGAAGCGCGCGACCGAACTCGCTGTCCTGCCCGATCCACAGCAGAGCGATGGCCGCCATCGCGAGCACGCAGATCGCGTCGAGCAGACGCTCGAGCACCACCGTCCCGGTGATCGCGGCGAAGCTCGAGCCGGTCTCGCGCGCGAGCACCCACGCCCGCGCGATCTCGCCGGCCCGCAGCGGCGCGAGGTTGTTCACGAGGAAACCCACGGCGGTGGCGCGAAACAGGGGAAGAGTCCCCACCGATGCCACGGGCCACACCAGGTGCCGCCAACGCAGCGCGCGCACGTAGAGGTTCACCACGTACACGGGCACCGACGCCAGGACGAGCAACCGCAGGTTCGCCCGGGCAAACGACTCCCGCAGCTCCGCGAGAGGAACGTCGCGAAGGGCGTACGCCAGCGACCCCGCGGTGACCACGAGACCGACGGCGACGCGCCAGTCGCGATGGAACGGACGCGCGGTCAGCGCTTCAGGATGACGGCGGTCGCATTGCCGCCGAGACCGAGCGTCTGTCCGAGACCGATCTTCGCGTTCGGAACCTGGCGCTCCGCCGCCTCTCCGCGGAGCTGCCAGGCGAGCTCGCACACCTGCCACACACCCATGGCGGTGGTCGCCTCGCCGAACGACTGGAAGCCGCCGCTGGGATTGATCGGAAGCCGTCCCGTCGGCAGGGTCTCGCCCGCCTCGGTGAGCTTGTCGGCCTCACCGGGTTGGCACAGGCCCCAGTTCTCGGGGAACTCGAGCTCGTAGAAGACGGTGTTGTCCTGCAGCTCGACGAGGCTCAGGTCCTTGGGACCGACCCCCGCCCGATCGAACGCGCCCTTCACCGCGAGGGCTGCCTCGCTGTGCATCGTCTTTCCCGACGACGGCGAGGGGCTGCCGATCCCGCGCGTGATCCCATCGTCGAACGTCGCCGTAGCCACTGCGCTCGTCGCCACCCACACGGGCTTGCTCGTGTGCTTGCGGGCGAAGTCGGCCGAGCACAGGATCGTCGCCGCCGCGCCATCGCTCACCGGGCAGATCTCGAGCAGTCGCAGCGGCGAGCTCACCAGCGCCGACTTCATCACGTCCTCGACGGTGAACTCCTTGCGATAGAACCGCGCATACGGGTTCGTCGCGCCGAGCTTGTGCGCCTTCACGGCGATCTTCGCGAGAAGCTCCTCGCTCGTGCCGAAGTCCGCCATGCGCCGCCGGCACAGCGTCGCCCAGAAGGCAGGGCCGGGCATGCCGATGCAGCGCTGGCGCTGGAACTCGGGATCCGTCGGATCCTCGACGCCCGCGGTCTGGATGAAGCCCTTGGGCATCTTCTCGCCGCCCATCACGAGCACGACGTCGTGCAGGCCGCTCGCGACGAGCGTGTAGCCGATGTTGAACGCGTTGCCGCCGGCCGCGCACCCCGCGGACAGGTTGTAGACCGGGATTCCCGTCGGCCCGAGATCCTCGACGACATCGTTGCCGTTGAGGCCCCAGCCCTTGCCACCCGAGAAGCGCGAGCTGGCGGCCGACACCGCCTGCACGTCGCGCCAGCGGATCCCGGCATCCTTCAGCGCAGCCTGGATGGCGACGCGACACAAATCGGTGACAGACTTGTCTGCGAACTTCCCGAAGGGATGCACTCCCACTCCGAGGACGGCGACCTCTCTCATTTCGTTGGCTCCCCTATCGCTCGTGGCGACTCGGCGTCACAGAGGCTTGAACATCCAGGTGACGACGGACTTGCCGTCGCCGTCCCGATAGAGCTCCTCGATCACGAGCTCGACTCTCCCGCCGACCGGAACGCTCTCCGGATCGTCGGCGATGATGCGCCCGAGAACGCGCAGCCCGTCGTCGAGATCGATCATCCCCACCGCATAGGGCTGGTAGGGCTCCGTGAACTTGGCAGGAGCGGGCGGCGGGAAGTTCTGCACCGCATAGCTCCAGATCACTCCGCCCGGCCCGAACGTGTCGTCCTCGATCTTCGAGGCATCGCAGCCCGGATTGTGGCAGATCTCGGAGCGCGGAAAGTACGGACTCTTGCACGTCGCACAGCGCGACCCACACAGCCGCGGGCCCTGGGGCGTCTGCACGAACAGACCTTCGATCGCCGGAATCGTCTTGTTCTCTGACATGGAAGTCGACCTCATCCCTTTGCAGCGCGGATCAGCTCGGGAAGGATCTCGAGACAGTTCCCGACGATCCCGAAGCGAGCGTAGCGGAAGATCGCCGCGTCGGGGTCGCTGTTGATCGCAACGATCGCCTTCGCGGCCGAGCAGCCGGCCATGTGCTGGCTCGCCCCGGAGATTCCGGCGGCGATGTAGAGCGTGGGGCGCGTGATCCGCCCGGTGAGGCCGACCTGGCGCGAGGAGTCGACCCACTTCTCGTCGACGAGAGGGCGCGAGGCACCCGCCATGCCGCCGAGGGCGTCGGCGAGCTCGCGAATGAGCGCGTAGTTCGTCTCAGCGCCGAGGCCGCGGCCGCCCGCCACGATGATGTCGGCATCCTCGAGCCGCGGGCCCTCGCTCTTCGCGGCCTGTACGACGCGGACGCGCTCCTCGACGCAGGAGAGATCGACCGCGATCGTTCGCTCGGAGGGGTTCGTGGGAGCGTCGGCCGGCTGCGCGACGAGGCCGGTGGTCGTCACCGAGACGACCTGTAGCGTGCCTCCGGCGAGCTCGTACTCCACGCGCGTATCGCCGCCGTACGCCGTCGCCGTGACGCGCAGGGCGCCGTTGCCGGCGGATTCCACCGCCACCGCATTCGTCACCACGGTGGCGCCGATGCGCCCGGCCAGACGCGGCGCTACGAGGCGCGACTCGAAGCCCTGCGGCAGCAGCAGGAGCTTCGGCGCAGCCTCGCGGCAGTACTGCGCGAGCGCCTCGACGAAGGCATCCGGGCGGAAGCTCGCGAGCTTGGGATCATCGATGCGCTCCCGCACCTGTACACCGAACTGCGATGCGGCCTCGGCAGCGCGCTCCGGCGCAGGCCCGAGCACGAGCCACCCGAGCTCGGCTCCGCTCGCACTCGCATGCGCGCGGGCGAGCGTGAGCACCTCCTCGGCGCCCACTGGCAACCCGTCCTTTCCCGTTCCCCAGGTACAAACGACGACGTCGGCTCGACTCATGACGTGGTCTGCTCCTTCGACTTTCCGTGCGATTCCTGTCCATGTCTCGCGCGGGGAGGCTCGCGGCGCGTGTGTGGCCGCGCCCTCGGGCCCCTCTCCCCCTTCGCGAAGACGCCCTACGAGAGGAGGCTCTCCTCGCGGAGGCGCTGCAGCAACCGATTCGCGATCTCCGACGCACTCGCTCCCGCGATCATCTCACAGCTTCCCTGCACCTTGGGAACGAACTGCCGGACCAGGCGCGCCCGCGGCGCGACGGCATCCGCGCCGAGACCGAGCTCGGCCAGGGAAACGACCGTGGGCTTCATCTTGCGCGCGGCGATCTTCTTCGCGGTGGTGGGATAGCGCGGATCGCCGAGCTCGTTGCTGATCGTGACCACGGCGGGGCACGCGACCTCGACGAGCTCGTCGCCGTCTGGAGTCACGCGCGTCACGCGCAGCGTCGATGCCCCGGCGAGCTCCACCGCGCGCACGATCGTGACGGCCGGCGCTCCGAGCGACTCCGCCACGAGCGCGGGGACGACCCCTTGATCGTCGTCGGACGCCTGTCGGCCGCACAGCACCAGATCCGCGCCGCCGCTCGTGCGAACGTAGGCCGAGAGGATCGCCGCAATGGCGTGCGCATCGAGCTCGCTCGCATCCGCATCGATCGCGACGATCTCGTCGGCACCGAGCGCCGCGGCGTGCTTCAGGATCGCCGTCGGATCCTTGCCGACGGACACCACGCAGAGCGTGAGGCTCGCCCCGGCGTCCCGCAGGCGAAGAGCGGCCTCGATCGCCTGCTCGTCGTACGCATTCATGAGCTGGGGAATGGCGGATTGCGTGATCGACTTGCCATCCGCCCCGATCTCGAGGTGACCGGCCAGGGCGTAGTTGTTGACGGCATCCGGATCCAGAACTTCTTTCGCACAGACGACGACTCGCATCTCGGCCTCTCTTCACGTGGGATCCGATTCGATCCCTTCGTCCTACTTCCGATCCTCGTCGAGGAAGAACACGCTGCCGGACTCGCACCACACCGCATCGCCCTCGAACTCCGGCGGCTTCTGCTCGAGGTCGACCATCAGGTACCAACGCCAGGGCGGATCCCCGTGATCGATGTAGTCGCCGGTGAGGTGGCCAGTGAACTCCATCCGTCCCGCGAAGTACGTGCCCTCGACCGGACCGCCACCGTCGCACTCCGCGCGCCTTCCGGCAAGGTCCGGGTCGAAGCCCTCGCGCATGGGGAGCGACCCGTCCGAACCCGGCCGCGCGAAGCCCCGGGGAGCTCCGATCTCGGGATCGCTCATTCGTGGTCTCTCCTCGCCTCGCAGCGCTGGGCGCGGGCCCAGTGTGCCTCGGGATCGCCCGGCCCGACCGGCCGCCGACACAAAGGTTTTAATAATCGACAAAATAGCCCGCCGCCAGCCTTCCGGCTGCGGGAATCGAGCGCGACCCGATTCCCATCCTCCCGGGGCTCTGCTACTGAAACCAGACCCGAACGGAGAGGCATATGTTTCCTGGTGCTCTGGAAGGAATCCGGGTTCTCGACCTCGGCGAGATGGTCTCGGCCCCGTACTGCGCGAAGCTGTTCTCGGACTACGGGGCCGAGGTCGTGAAGGTGGAGCTTCCGGCCCAAGGCGACGCGGCCCGGCGGTGCGGCCCGTTCCCCGGAGATCGCCCCCACCCCGAGAAGAGCGGCCTCTTCCACTACCTGAATACGAACAAGCGTGGGATCACCCTGGATTTCACCCGCCCTGCGGGCCGGGAGCTGCTGCTTCGGCTCGTGGAGAGGGCGGACGTGCTGATCGAGAACCATGCGCCGCGCCGCATGCGGGAGTGGGACCTCTCCTACGAGACACTCGCCCGGGTGAATCCGCGGCTGGTGATGATCTCGATCACACCGTACGGCCAGACGGGGCCTTACAGCGAGTGGCGGGGCTACGACCTCAATGCATTCCATCTGTCGGCGGCGGGGCATCGCTACTGCGGCCGGCCCGGCGAGGCGCCGCTCGAATCGGGAACCTTCGTCGCGGACTTCTTCGGAGCCGCCGCGGGAGCGACGTGGGGACTCGCCGCGACCTACGGGCGCGATCGCGCGGGCGGGGGCCAGCAGCTCGACGTCTCGTGCGCCGAGGCGATCGCTTCCACCTTCACGGGGGCGCAGAACATCGGTGGCGTCGCGCAGGACGGTGTCTTCGATCGGCGCTCGGGCGTGGGGTTGGCCCAAGGGGCTCCGGCGACGGTGCTTCCGTGCCGCGACGGACACGTGTGGATGATGGCCCTCGAGCCCGGACAGTGGAACGGCTTGGCGCACGCGATGGGCGATCCCGAGTGGATGCAGGTCGATCTGTTCCAGGACATGGGCCAGCGCGCCCAGAACGCGGACATGATGTACCCGCTTCTCACCGAGTGGACGATGCAGCACGGCAAGCAGGAGATCATGGACCTGTGCCAGAGCAACGGTTGCCCGACGACGGCGGTCTATCGCATCGACGAGGCCGTGGAGCATCCGCACATGAAGGAGCGCGGGTACCTCGTCGAGCTCGAGCATCCCGATCTCGGGCGCTTCCGCACATTGGGCGCGCCGTTCCGTATGCCCGAGTGCCCGGGCGGCCCGCGGACCGCAGCGCCGCGGCTCGGCGAGCACAACACGGATGTGTATGGCGAGTGGCTCGAGCTCGGCGAGGATCGGCTCGCGGCCTTGCGCGCCGATGGCGTCCTCTAGGGATGGCGCGTTCGCGACGGTGAGCCGATCGAAGGAAGAGAGAACGATGGCAAAGGCACTGCCCCTCGAGGGAATCCGCGTGGCGAACTTCGGCTGGGTGTGGGCGGGTCCCGTGGTGGGACAGACGCTCGCGTTCCTCGGCGCCGAGGTCTACAAGGTCGAGTCGCGCTCCCGTGTGGACATGACCCGGAACCTGCCCGCATTCGCCGAGGGGATTCGCGATCCCAACCGCAGCCTGTCCAATCACGCGTGTTGGGCGGGGAACGGCAGCGTGACGCTCAACCTGAAGAAGCCCGAGGCCCGCCGGCTCGCGCGCGAGCTCGTCGCGAAGTCCGACGCGGTGATCGAGAACTTCGGCCCGGGCGTCATGGAGTCGTTCGATCTCGGTTACGAACAGCTCCGCGAGGTGAAGCCCGACATCGTCATGGTGTCGGTGCCGGCCGCGGGACTCACGGGGCCGCTTCGCGACGTGCGCACCTACGGGATGAGCCTCACGAGCATCACGGGGCTCGATAGCGTGACCGGATATCATGGCGAGCCGCCGCTTCCCTTCGAGAACGCGCTCGCGGACCCCTACAACGGCGTCCTCGGTGCGTTCGCGGTGATCGCAGGTCTCGCCTATCGCGACCGCACGGGCAAGGGCCAGCACATCGACTACTCGCAGCAAGAAGCCGCGATGCAGATGATCGGCCCCCCGATGATGGACTACGTGATGAATGGTCGGATCGCGGGGCCAAAGGGGAATCGCCATCCGTTGGGAGCGGCGGCTCCGCATGGCGTCTTCCCCTGCGCGGGCGACGATCGGTGGATCAGCCTCGTCGTCTACACCGACGGAGAGTGGAAGCGGTTGGTCTGCGCCATGGGCGATCCGGGGTGGGCCCGCGCGCCGGAGCTCGAGACATCGAAGGGCCGCATCGCTCGCATCGACGAGATCCACGAGCGGATCGCCGCGTGGACCAGGGATTTCGACGATCGCGAGCTCGCGGAGCGACTGCAGCACGATGGCGTCGCAGCAGCACCCGTGCTCAGCATCGGCGATCTCCTGTCGGATCCGCACCATCGCGCGCGCGGGACGTACGTCGAGCTCACGCATCCGGTCGGGGGCTTCCGCGAGACGATCTACGGCGCATACGTGAAGACGAGCCGCACCGAGGCCAACGTCCGCCCGGGACCCTTCATGGGCCAGGACAACGACTACGTATTCCGCGAGATCCTGGGGCTGTCCGAGGAGCGCTACCGCCAGCTCGTCGAGGAGCAGGTGATCTACTGAGCGCCGCCTCTCGCATCGCAGGGCGGCGGCCACGCCGCATGCTCAGCGGTCGGGGAACCGGGGCATGATCTCGCGCGCGAACCACTCCGACCAGTCGAGGAGCTCCTCGACGCTCTTCGTGCGCGGCGGCGGCACCTGCGTGATCGTGACCCCCGCATCCTGCATGCGGCCGATCGCGTCGACGAGCTCGTCGCGTCCCGCCCGCAGATGGGTCTCCGACATGATGCGGTGGCTGTAGTCCTCGACCTCGAGCTCGGACACGGGCATGACCACTTCGAAGCGCTCGCGTCGCACCCGGAATCCCGGCTGCTCGCGGATGTAGGCGAGACAACCCGGAAGATCCTCGGGCTTCACCAGCCACGGCATCCAGCCGTCGCCGAAACGCGCTGCGCGGCGCATGGCGACCTTCGTATTGCCGCCGATGAAGATCTGCGGATACGGCTTCTGCGCGGGCTTGGGCTCGAAGGCGATGTCGCGGAACTTCACATACTTGCCGTCGAACGAGGGGGAGTCCTTCGTCCACAGCTCGATGATCGCCTCGAGGTACTCGTCCGTGAGCCGGCCGCGGTCCTCGAACGAGACGTCGAGAACGTCGAACTCTCCCTCGAGGTGCCCGACCGCCGTACCGAGGGTGAAGCGCCCCCCCGACAGGAAATCGAGCGTGGCGATCTCCTTGGCGAGCATCACCGGATGGCGGTAGGGCAGCACGAGCACGTACGGCAGGAACTGGATCCGCTTCGTCGCACCCGCCAGCACGGAAGCCGCGGTCACCGCCTCGGGGAAGCGGCGGCCCATCACCTCGGTCATCGCGTTCGGCATGACGATGTGCTCGGAGATCGTGAGCCAGTGCCAGCCCACCTCGTCCGCCTTGCGCGCAACGGAAAGGATCTGCTCCGCGCTCGCCGTCGGCTCCCACGGGCTCATGATGGGCGGGTACAGGATCAGGCCGGGCATTCCGAGCGCGAACTTCATGGGTTCTCCTCGCACCGCTCGGACGAGCGGCGGTCTCGATCGTCAGCGACCGGTGAAATCGGGCTTTCGCTTCTCCGCAAAGGCGCGCGGCCCCTCCTTCGCATCCTGCGAGGCGAAGACGCGCTCGCCGATCACCTTCTCGAGCACGAACGGCGGCTCGAGCGCGAACCCGCGCACGACGATCTCTTTCGCCGTGCGCACGGCGAGCGGCCCGTTGCGGCAGATCTTCTCGGCGAGCTCGAGCGCCGCGGGCATGAGCTGTTCGCGCGGGACGACCCGGTTCACCAATCCTACCTCGTAGGCGCGCTGCGCGGAGATCGGCTCGCCCGTCATCAGCAGCTCCATCGCGACCGCCCACGGAATCTGCCGCGGCAGACGGATGTGCGAGCCGCCGACGGGGATGAGGCCCCAGCGAACCTCTCCCAGGCCGAACGTCGCGTGCTCGGCGGCGATGCGGAGGTCGGTGCCCTGCAGCGTCTCCGTTCCGCCCGCCGTGCACAGGCCGTTCACCGCCGCGATGATCGGCTTGAACACGTCGCTGAACTGGCGCTTCGTGTAGTCCGCATAGCCGAGCTTGTCGCCCGACGTGAGTGCCGGAATGGCCTCCTTCATGTCCATGCCCGCGCAGAAGGCCTTGTCGCCGGCACCGGTGAGGATGGCCACCCAGAGGTCGGGATCCTCGTTGAACTCGGCGAAGCCGGCGTCGAGGCCGAGCAGCATCTCCTTCGTGAGGGAGTTCATCGCCTCGGGGCGGTTGATCGTGAAGACGGCGACGTGGCCTCGCTTCTCGAACTGGATGGTGGTCGGCAGAGTGATCACGGCTTCTTTGCTCTCCGTCGGATCGGGGGGATGGGCGCGCTCACGGGTGGATCCGTGTCAGGCGCTCTTGCGGCGGAACTTCGGAAGGGTGACCTCGGGCGTCACCGCATCGAAGAAGACCTCGACCGGAAGCCCGATCTCGAGCACATCCGGAGTGCAGTCGGCGACGTGCGAGAGCAGACGAACGCCCTCTTCCAGCTCGACGACGGCGGGCGCGTAGGGGACGTCCTTCGCGAATGCGGGGTGGAGCGGGCGTTCGATCACGCTCCATGTGTACACCGTGCCCCGCCCGCTCGAACGCGCCCACTCCCACTCGAAGGAGTTGCAGCTCGCGCACATCTCGCGCGGCACGTGACGCCACGTTCCACATGCAGTGCAGCGCTGGAAGCGCAGCTCGCCCTTCCTGCACCACTCGTAGAACTCCTTCGTGAGACCCTCGAGCGCCGGCAGCGGCTTGTCGTAGTCCCGAGCCTGATCCATTTCTCCGCCCTCTCCTCTCCGGTGCTCGCCGCCTTGCGGATGGTCGCCCCTAGCGGCCGAGGATCGCGATGCTCCCGTCGCCGAAGTCGCCCCAACCGGTGACGACGCCGACTTCGGCGCGCGCGAGCTGCCGCTCGCCCGCCTCGCCGCGGATCTGCCGCACGGCCTCGACGATATGGTTGATCCCGAGCGTGTGCGCTTCGGAGAGCAGCCCGCCCGACGTGTTGATGGGGAGCTCACCGCCGATCTCGATGCGGCCTCCCTCCACGAACGCACCGCCCTCGCCGCGCTTGCAGAAGCCGATCTCCTCGATCTGCTGCAGGACCTCGAAGGTGAAGCAGTCGTAGATCTGCGCGAAGTCGACGTCGGACGGGCGAAGCCCCGCACGCGCGAAGGCCTCGGGGGCCGCGATCGTGAGACCGGTGCGGAAGAGATCCTGGCGGTTCGTGATCTCGTCCGCGGGATAGGGCTGCCCGCACGCCGTCGAGAGGATCCGTACGGGCTTCTTTCCCAGATCGCGTGCGCGATCCACCGTCGTCACGATCACGGCGGCGCCACCATCCGTCTCGAGACAGCAATCGAACACCCGGTACGGATTGGCGAGCATCGGCGATGCGAGGTAGTCCTCCATCGTCATCGCCTTGCCGCGCATCACCGCGTTGGGGTTGAGCTGGGCGTGCTTGCGCATCGCGATCGCGATCGCACCGAGTTGCTCGGACCTGGTTCCGTACTCGTGCATGTGACGCCGCGCCATGAGCGAGTACCACTGCGGCGGAGCCGTCAGTCCATACGGGATGTAGTAGTCGCGCGCGATCGCCCCGCCCGGAATGGACGACAGATCCTGAACGACCGCCTCGCGCATGCGCGCACCGGAGTATCCATTCCATCCGCCGTGGATGAGCACGTAGCTCGCGGCGCCCGACGTCACGGCGCGCGCCGCGACTCCGAGGGATGCCGTGGGCGATGCGCCTCCCATGTGCACGGTGGCGGCGAAGCGCAGGTTCTCGCAGCCAAGATTCGCCGCCATGGCCTCGGCGGAGCAACCCGCAGCGGGGAACGGCATGATCCCATCGAGCTCGCAGCCCTTGATCCCTGCATCGCCGAGCGCACGCGCCGCCGCCTGTAGATTGAGACCGAGCACGGTCATGCCCGAGCCCGGCTTGCGAAGGTACGCGGTCTCTCCCACTCCGACGATGCAAGCCTGATCCGTCACCTGAACCCCTCTCTCGATGTGTCGCCCGTCGAGGCCGGATTACTTCTTCTTGGCCTTCTTGACCCGCTTCTTGGGATCGATCTTCGCCAGCCGCGCGAGGTTGAGACCCAGGATCTTCGCCTTCGTCTCCTCGGTGACCGGCTTGTAGCCCCACTTCTCCTGCAGCTCTTCCGGCATCTCGAAGTTGCGGATGTAGTCGACGGCTTTGCCCATGTCATCGAACGCGAGATCGAGACCCATCACGATCTTGTCGTCCGGCACCCACTGCAACGCCGTCCCGATCGCGTGATAGCCCCGATAGGGCGCGTGTGCGTACCAACCGATGATCCCCGAGAGGCTCAGGTACAGATTCGGGTGCTTGCCAGCGAGGCCGATGAGCTCCTCCGTCGCCGGCCATCCCATGTGGTAGGCAATGATCTTGAGCTCCGGGAAGTCGAGACAGATGTCGTCGAGCAGGATCGGCATCGTGTGCTTGCTCGGCTGCGGACACACGTACGACATGCCCGTGTGCATGGTGAGGGGAATGTCGAGCTCGCACGCCTTCTCGTAGAAGGGCCACAGGCGCTTGTCGTTGAGGGGCCCGTCGTCCTCGGGCGCATACACCTTGCACAGCCGCGCGTTGTGGTTCTTCACCAGGAACTCGAGCTCCCAGATCGCATGCTTCACGCCGCGGCGCAGGATCGGCCCGACATTGCACTCCAGGTACATCCGCTCCGGATACGGCTCGATCTCCTTCATGATGAAGCCGTTCGTGGACATGCAGCTCGAGCCGCCCGCGACGTCCATCATCGACTCGCGCAGGGCGAAGCAGACGTCGACACCGAACTCGTCCATGTACTTGATCAGATCGTGCGCTCGCGGCTCGGGCATCGCGGCACCGCCCGCCAGATCGCGTCCCCCCCCCCAGGCCCGCATCACTCCGTCCACGCTCTTCCACCACTGCTCGAATTGCGGGTAGTAGCTGATCTCGTGCATCAGGTCGGGATGCATGAAGTGACACTCGGACAGCGCAACGAAATGGTCGTTCTTGGCCACGGGACTCCCTTTCCTGGTCTGTACGAGCGCAACTCACACGAACGCGCTCGAAGGCGGAATGAATCCTACACCCGATCGCGTATCAGATTCCACAACCGGTTCGGCGATGCGGGCACCTCGCGCGCTCGCACCCCCAGGGGCACGAGCGCATCGTTGATCGCCGACATGATGGCCGCCGGTGTCGTGTGGAGCGCTCCCTCGCCGCATCCTTTCGCACCGAGCGCGGTAAAGGGCGACGGCGTGACGATCGCCGCCTTCTCCGTGAGCGGAACCTCGCTGATCGTGGGGATCAGATAGTCCATGAACGTCGAGGTGAGCGGCTGCGCTTCTTCGTCGTAGACGTACTCCTCGTAGAGGGTGGCTCCCACGCCCTGCGCCACACCGCCCTGCACCATCCCCTCGACGGTGGCGGGATTGAGGCGCGTCCCGCAATCGTCCGCGATGAAGTACTTCAGGATCTTCACCTCGGCGGTCTGGGGATCGAGCTCGACGAGCACCAGGTGGCAGGCATTCGCCGCCGTGAGATAGCTCTTCGCGCGCCCCTGATCGTCGATGGGCTTGCGCCCCGGCGCCGTCCACACGTAGGTGGCCTCGGGACTCGGCTCCATGCCCGGGGGAAGCAGATCGCTTCGCATGAGCATCGTCGCCGCCACCTGGGCGATAGGAAGCTCTGCTCCGGGCACGCCCTTCACCCGCAGGTGGCCGTCCATCAGGTACACGTGCTCGGGATCCGCCTGGAGCAGCCCCGCAGCGACGAGCACGAGCTTGCGCTCGATCTTCTTCGCCGCACCGAGGATCGCCGCGGTCATCGCGACGCCCAGCCGACTGCCGCCGGGGCCGAAGCTCGGCGCCGCCGACTGGCTGTCCAGGTAGACCACGCGCACGTCCTGGATGTCGACGCCGAAGTAGTCCGCGAGCACCTGTGCCGCCAGCGTGTACTGCCCCTGCCCCTCGAGCGTGAAGGCCACGCGGCAGGTGATCTTGCCCAGCAGGTCGATGGAGACCGTGACTCCCTCGGGTACGCCGACACCGGGCACGCCGACGATGGCATAGGCGTTCCAGTCGAACACTCCGGGCTCGATCGTGTTCACCAACCCGATGCCGAGATAGCGCCCCTGCTTGCGCGCCTCCTCCTGCTCGCGACGAAGGCGCGCGTAGTCCGCCATCTCGAGCACCTTGTCGAGCGCGGCTTCGTAGTTTCCGCTGTCGTACTCGTTTCCGCTCGGGATCGTGTATGGGAACTCCTCGGGCCGGATGTAGTTCTTGCGCCGGAGCTCCGCTGGATCCATACCCAGTCCGCGTGCCGCGATGTCGATGATCTGCTCCAGCACGAAGAAGTGCGGGGGAGGGCCCATGCCTCGATAGGCGTGACTCGGATTCTTGTTCGTCGCCACGACGGTGAGATCGTACTGCGCGGCCTGGATGCGATAGCAGCCCGTGAAGGCCGAAAGCGGCTTCCCGGCACCGACGGGACCGAAGCCCTCGGCGGTGGCCCCGACGTCGTCGAGCAGCTTCACGCGGAGCGCCGTCACGGTGCCATCCGCCTTCACTGCAACCGACGCCTCGTAGTGTCGGTCCCAGGACTGACCGCCGCCGGCGGTCATGTACTCCATGCGATCCTCGATCCACTTCACGGGCCGGCCGCCCGACTTGCGCGAGAGGATCGCCGCGATGTCGAGACCGCGGATGCCGCCCTTGCCACCGAAGCTTCCGCCATGCGGATACGAGATCACGCGCACCTTGTTCGTGGGAAGACCGAAGGTGGCCGCGCGCCCGAGAGCCGTGTGCGACGGCACCTGGAGCGAGCCATGGACCGTGAGGCTGTTGTCCAGGGTATCCCAGATGCAGATCGCGCCGAACGTCTCCATGGGATTCGCGCCGACGCGATTCCAGCGGAAGCTCTCCGTGAAGACGTGATCCGCCTCCTCGAACAAGCGGTCGACATCGCCCCACGTGAACACGCGGCTCATCATCACGTTGCTGCCGTTCTCCTCGAAGAGAAGCGGCGCACCCGGATCGAGGGCCTCGTTCGCATCCACCAGGGCGGGCAACGGCTCGTAGTCCACCTCGATCTGCTCGATGGCGTCCTCGGCCAGCTGGCGGCTCGTCGCGGCCACGGCGGCGACGGGCTCGCCGACGTACAGGACCTTCGCCGGTGCCATGCAGTAGGCGCCCCAACCCTCCGGCGCCGTCTGGCCGGGGGTCGTCCAGCGCACCGCGTCCTCGCCCGTCACCACCGCAACCACGCCCGGGATCTTCTCCGCCTGGCTGGTGTCGATGCTGCGGATGCGCGCATGCGCGAAGGGGCTGCGCAGGATGGCGCAGTGCACCATGCCGGGGACCGAGACATTGTCGATGTATTGCGCGCGTCCGGTGACGAGAAGCGGATCCTCGACGCGGTTCACCGCTCGACCGATCCAGCGCGGCGAGCTCGTCGGGAGCTGCTCCAGCTTGTTGGGGATCTCGATGCTCATGATGGCCTTGCCTCCGTTCCCTGTCGTCCCCTCATCCATCTCTTCGCGACTCTGCATGCAGCGACGCGCATCCGCGCACCGTCGCTACGAATGCTGGCAGACCGCACCCGCACGCGAGCCCTGCATCTTCGTCGCCGCCAGGCGCACGGCCCGATAGATGCTCTGATACCCCGTGCAGCGACAGATCTGTCCGCCGAGCGCCTCGCGGATGTCGTCGTCCGTCGGATTCGGGTGCTCGTGCAGCAGCTCATGGGTCGCCATGATCATGCCGGGCGTGCAGAAGCCGCATTGCAGGCCGTGTTCCTCGATGAAGGCCTGCTGGATCGGATGGAGCTCGTCGCCATTCGCGAGCCCATCGATCGTCGACAAGCTCGCACCGTCTACCTGGACGGCGAGCGTGAGGCACGAGCGCGCCGTCTTGCCGTTGATCAGCACGGTGCACGCACCGCATACGCCGTGCTCGCAACCCACATGGGTTCCCGTGAGTCCGAGGCCGTGGCGCAGGAAGTCCGCGAGCGTCGTGCGGGGCTCCGCCTCGGCCTCGTAGGGCTTCCCGTTCACCGTTACCCGCACCGTTCGCAGCGTCGTCATCGGCAGCTCCTCCCGCTCTTCATCCGCTCGGACAGATTTCTCATCGCTTTCGACCGCCCAGGCGAGACCGCGCCTCGACGAGCGTGCGCTGCGCCAATACCTGCGTGAGGTGCAGGCGGTACTCCGCCGATGCGTGTTGGTTCGACAAGGGCTCCTCGATCGCATCCTTGCAGCGGCCCGCGGCATCGTCGAGCACTGCGTCGCCCAGGTCCGATCCCACGAGCCGCTCCTCGGCCCCGTGCGCGCGCACCGGCGTGGCCGCCATCCCGAAGAGGACCACGCGCGCCCTCGCACATCGCCCCGAGGCATCGGCCTCGAGCAGGGAAACCGCGCCCGCGAGGGCGAGATCGCCGTGGCGCCGTGCCATTTCCTGGATCGACCATCCCACCGCGGGGTCCATGTACGGGTAGCGCACCTCGGTGAGGACCTCGGCCGAGCCGAGCGCGGTCGTGAGATAGGTGACGAAAAACTCGCTCGCAGGGATCTCCCGCACGCCGGCGGGACCCGTCACGCGCATCCGCGCATCCTGCGCCACCGAGACGGCTGCCAGCTCGGAGGAAGGATCCGCATGGGAGATCGAACCGCCGATCGTGCCGCGATTGCGGATCTGCGGATGGCCGATCAGGCAGACGCCCGCATGCAGCAGCGGATTGCGGCGCTTCACTGCGTCGGAGAACTCCACCGCGCGCTCCGTCGTCATGGCCCCGATCGCGAAGCCGTCGGCTTCCTCGCGGAGGTACTCGAGGCCCTGCACATGGCGCAGATCGATCAACAGCTCGGGCCGAGCCATCCTCATGTTCAGCAGCGGAACCAGGCTCTGACCGCCCGCGAGGAGCTTCGCCTCGCCATCGTGCTTCTGG
>CAZOTO010000060.1:0-17175 GCA_964582775.1 uncultured Myxococcales bacterium | reverse complement strand
TCATGGTGGATCAGGAGCTCGCGGTGTCGAAGGGGCTCGTGCTGCAGAGCCCCGAGGTCTGCCTCGCCTGTCACAACGACGAGAGTCCTGCGTGGAAGCCCGATCGCTACACCACGACGGATGGTCGGAAAGTGGGCTTCGATTACGATCAGGCCGTGAGGCTCATCGCCCATCCGGTTCCGGAGGGGTATGACCCGTTCGCGACGGAACCGAAGTAACCATGGCGGAAGAGACTCCGGATGGACAGTACCAGCCGCCCCCGCACCAGATGGCCACGTGGGCCGTGCTGGGGGCGGCATTCGTGCTGGTGCTGGGCCTCTTCTCGATCCGCTGCGCGCATGGCCCCGGAACGTCTCGCGCGTATGCGAGCCGGGCACTTCCTCCGGAGCCTGCTCCCGTCCTCATGGACCATGAGATGAACGACGAGTACTGGCCGTGCAGCGATTGCCACGCCGATCAGGAGACGAACCCGGTCCCGCGGGAGCTCGAGGAGGATCACGTGGATCACGTACTTGCGCACGGTGATCTATGGTGCCTCAACTGTCACGATGCGGGCGACCGCGATCAGCTCCATCGCTCCGATGGATCGCTCGTCGCATTCGAGGACTCCTGGAGGCTGTGCACGCAGTGTCACGGAAACAAGCTCGCAGAGTGGAAGGCGGGTGTGCACGGAAAGCGGACGGGGCACTGGTGGGGAGCGAAGGAGTATCGGACGTGTGTCGAGTGCCACAACCCGCACACCCCGAAGTTCGCGCCGCTCGAACCTCTTCCTGCTCCTCTCCGACCCACCGAGATCAGCAGGTCCGAGGCTGCACCCGTGAAGCAGGAGGCTGCTGATGGCGCGCGATGATGGCCAACGCGGCCGCCGCGATGTTCGTGGGGGGACCCGCCGCGAGTTCTTGATGACGGCGGCGGCGGGGCTCGCCGCTGTGACGGGAGCTCCTGGAGCGGCGGCGGCTCTCGAAATCGACTTCGAGGCGTTCTTCCAGAAGCACTTCCGACAGCTCTCCGACGACGAGCTCGATCGCGTTCTGGATCGGGTGCAGCGCAAGTACACCGAGAAGTACGGAAGGCCGTTCGACGTGAAGGCCACTGCGCCGGTCGACGATGTGCTCTTCGGGTACGGCCTCGACGTGTCGCGCTGTATCGGGTGTCGTCGCTGCGTGTATGCCTGCGTCAAGGAGAACAACCAGTCGCGGGATCCGCAGATCCATTGGATACGCGTCCTCGAGTTCGAGCGCGAGGCGGTGGTGCGCGGGATCCATCTGGAGGACGGGAATCCCTACTACGACCACGAGCAGGTTCCCGCCAAGGACAAGATGTATCTGCCGATCGCATGCCAGCAGTGTGAGGACTCTCCTTGCACCAACGTCTGTCCGACGGGTGCGACGTGGCGAGAGCCCGATGGAATCGTCGCAATCGACTACGACTGGTGCATCGGTTGCCGGTACTGCATGGCAGCGTGCCCCTACGGTGCACGGCGCTTCAACTGGGCGGAACCGAACATCCCCGCGGAGGAGGTCAACACGAACGTCCATCTGATCGGGAACCGGCCTCGAATGAAGGGTGTTGTCGAGAAGTGCACGTTCTGCATCCATCGCGTTCGCGAGGGACGATATCCGGCATGCCTCGAGGCGTGTCCGGTGGGCGCGCGGAAGTTCGGGAACCTGCTCGATCCCGATAGCGAGATCCGATACATCATGAAGCACAAACGGACGTTTGTGCTGAAGCCCGAGCTCAATACGAAGCCGAAGTTCTTCTACTTCTTCTAGGGGCGGCTGGAAGCGATGGATTCGATGCTGGCATTCTGGCGATTCGTCACGGGAAGCGCGGCCGTCGTGAGCCGAGGCAATCGAGCCTACTACACCTGGCTCGGAGTCCTCGCGGTGGTGATCCTCGCAGGCGCGATGGCGTATTTCAATCAGATGTCCCAGGGGCTGATCGTTTCGAACATGCGGGATCAGCTCTCTTGGGGTTTCTACATCGGGAATTTCGCGTTTCTCGTAGGAGTCGCGGCCGCCGCAGTCGTGTTGGTGATCCCGGCCTACGTCTACGAGTGGGGGCCGATCAAGGAGGTCGTCCTCTTGGGCGAGTTGCTCGCCGTGGCTGCGATCATCATGTGCATCCTCTTCGTGACCGTCGACGTCGGTCGGCCCGAGCGATTGTGGCATCTGATGCCGGGTCTGGGAACCCCGAATTTTCCCAATTCGCTGCTGGTCTGGGACATCCTGGTCCTCAATAGCTACTTCGCGGTGAACTACTTCGTCGTCACGTATCTCCTGTACAAGTCCTACCGGCAGGAGAGATACAACGCGAAGTTCATCATGCCGATCATCTTCCTGTCGATTCCGCTCGCCATCTGCATCCACACGGTTACGGCCTTCTTGTTCATGGGTCTCGTAGCAAGGCCGTTCTGGCATACCGCGATTCTCGCACCACGGTTCCTCGCGAGCGCATTCTGCTCCGGTCCTGCGCTCCTATTGCTCATCTTCCAGATCCTTCGTCGCGTTGGAAAGATCTCGATCTCGGATGTTGCGCTCCGGAAGATCGGCGAGCTTCTGGCTTACGCGATGGCGGTGAACCTGTTCTTCCTTGGGGCGGAGGTCTTCAAGGAGTTCTACTTCGGTAGCGCCCACTCGATCCACGCGGAGTTCCAGTGGTTCGGAACCCACGGAAGGATCGACATCGCGATCTACACGTGGTTTGCCCTGCTCTGCAACTTCGCGGCGTTCGTCATCTTCGTGGTGCCGATGCTTCGGAATCGCTTCTTGGCCCTCAATCTGGGCTGCTTGCTCGCGATTGCGGGTGTCTACATCGAGAAGGGGTTGGGTCTGCTGCTTCCGGGAATGACTCCGGACACATTGGGCGAGGTATATGCCTACAACCCGAGCCTCAATGAGATCGTGATCGGTGCCGGCATCTGGGGAATCGGGGCCCTGTTGTTCACGCTCATGGCAAAGGTGGCCATGGCGATCAACGTCGGGGAGTTCCGTGCCCAGGGGTCGTAAGGGGAAGAGCTCGTCGGAACCGATTCGGTCTGTCTGCGGATTCACCCAATCGCCGTACGAATGCGACCATGTGCCAGATCTTGGATTCGCTCCAGCCGCTGGCTGAGGTGGGGCCGAACGCCGGCATGGAGGACTCGCCCTGTCCGCCCATCAGGATCTGATAGAAGAGCTGCCCGTCGGTTCGCGTGCTCATGTACGCGATGTCCGTGAGATCTCTGGGTGGAAGAGGCTGGTTCGTGGCATCCGTTCCGCGCCCGGCCCCATCCGGTCCGTGGCATCGCGCGCAATTCGCCTTGAAGAGGCGGGCGTAGTAGCGCATCTCGCGCGCATCGATCGTCTCGGGATTCGGTCGACCCGCGACCTCGGGTGGCGTGTCTTCGCGTGCGAGTCCGGAGTTTCCCGGAGCGAGGAGACATCCCGCCAAGGCGGAATAGCGAATGAGCTGCGCGATGCGTCGGTCGAGGTGCATGAATCCTCCGCTCGTTACCGTTGGCCCTCATTCGAGGGGGATCGTCTTGTTCCTGGCATTGTACTTCCCAACGGGCATGGCGTACGGAATCCGGGCGCGTTCCTCGAGCGTGCGGGAGTCGTAGGCAACCACGGCCCCGTCTTGGTCCCAGACGCTCACGAGCGCTCGATCTCCGTTGGCCGTGAACTCGACGTGCATCGCGATCTTCCCCGGGGAGGGAACGACCCTGCGCTCCACGAGCTCGAGGGTTCGCTTGTCGATGAGCTGGATCGCCTCGGAGTTCGTGTCGACCCAAACGTACGGGGTTCTTGGATGGGTGCGGGTGAAATACCCAGTTCCATCGATCTCGATCTGCTTTGCGATGCGGAGCTCGTCGAGGTCGAGGATCGTGATCCGCGCGACACCGATGTGGTTCAATGCGGCGTACAGGATTCCGTTGCTCCGGAAGAAGCAGGCGGAGAACAGGTGCGGAAGACCGTCGGTGTCGAGCACGGCTTTCACCTTCCTCGACTCGAGGTCGTACAGGTGGATCCGATTGCCGTCCCGAGAGCTCGCAAGGATCTCGCGGCGCCCGGGAACGAACATGAAATCATCGAAGGATTCAGGGAGACGGGTCTCTTCGGCGCGCAGGTCGGGATAGGGAATCCGGATCAAGCGAGAGCGGTTGCGGATCGTGAGGACGAAGGCGGATTCGCCGGGCGCTTGGTAGACGCCGCTCGGCTGTCCGACGAGGGGAAAGACGGCAAGGGGGTGCAGATCGCGGTCGAGGATCACGAGTTGCTCGGGAAGCTGGTTCGCGACCGCGACGTAGGCTCCATCCGGCGATACCGCGACGTTCCTCGTGTTGACGCCCACCTTCGCCTTGACGGCGAGGTGGCCGTTCGTGAGGTCGTAGCGAACCAGCGTCCCGTCGCGTGTGGACGCGAAGACGGATCGAATCGATTGATCGAATTTCAGGCCGCCGTGCACGTCTCCCACGGGGAAGCGGTCGAGCTCGCGAAAGGTATCGCCATCGAGAACGGAGATGCTTCGGGTGCCTCGTTCGACGACGAGCGTGAGGTTGTCCCGATCCACCTCGGGTGGGATCCGAGGGGGCGCGTCATCGGTCGCAGGAGTGATCTCCATCCGGCTCGCTTCGATCTCCTTCGGCCCCCAGCGAACCACTCCGACGCTGGTTCGCAGGAGCGCGACGAGGGCTCGCGCGGACGGCTCGTCGAGCTGGTGAGCGAAGCCGGGCATCTGGGTGCTCGGGCGGCCGTGGAGGATGACCTGGAGGAGCTCGTCGTCGGTCTTCCGGTTGAGCGCATTGGGAACCAGAGGGGGGGAGTAGCCGCCATAGCGCGTGACGCCGTGACAGCTGGCGCACAATGCGGCGTATCTCTCTTCCGCAGAGGGCTGCACCGAGTCGCTCGCGGCGGAATCGAGCGGAGAGCAAAGGAAGACCAGGATCATCGCATGTCGAAGGATGAGTGGACGCATGGACGTAGAGTAGCCGTCTCCCGCAGCGTCGCGCGAGTCCCATCGCCGGAGAGTCCGGGACGGCGCTCGTGTCACACGGAGGGGTCATCATGCTCCCGGTGAGCGATCTGCTCGAGGTCGCCCGGGCCGAGTGTACGGGGCTCGAGATGGGAGCGAGAGCCCCCCTTCGCTTTCGCGGCCGCGGATTCGCAGTCCCGGTGGTCGTCTGGAACGTCTGTCGACACTGCAACATGTCCTGTCCGCACTGCTATGCGGCGGCGGCTCATCGTCCGTCTGGGGAGGATCTGTCCACGGTCGAGGCGATGAACGTGCTCGACGACCTCGCCGCGAACGGCGTTCGCGTCGTGATCTTCAGCGGGGGCGAACCCATGCTACGCGGCGATCTGTTCGAGTTGATGTCGCACGCGAGCGCGTTGGGGTTGGCGCCACAGCTGTCGACGAACGGGGTCTTCATCGACGAGGCCGCGGCTCGTTCGCTCGCCCGCTCGGGAGTCGGGTATGTCGGGATCAGCATCGACGGTCTGCGCGACTGGAACGACGCCTATCGCGGAGTATCGGGAGGATTCGACGCAGCGCTGCGCGGACTTCGCTGTGCGAAAGCTGCTGGCATGCGGACCGGGCTGCGCATGACGCTCACCCGGCGCAACGTCGACCAGGTTCCGGGAATGCTCTCGGTTGCTTCCGAGTCGGAGGTGGACCGCTTCTACGTGTCGCATCTGCTCTATTCCGGTCGCGGGCGGACGATGGCCAGCGAGGATCTCCCGCGAGCGTCGGCGCGCGCGGTTCTGGAGTCGCTCTTTCGTGTCGCCGTGGAGTGGCTGGACGAGGGGCGCTCGACGAGGATCGTCACCGGATCGAATGACTCGGATGGACCGCTCCTTCTCCGGTGGATCGAGCACGGCTACGGAACGGATGCGGCGGAACCCGTGCGGGCGTTGTTGCGGGAGCGTGGCGGAAACTCGGCTGGAGAGGCGATTCTCAACATCGACCACAAGGGGAACGTGCATCCCGACCAGTTCTGGCGCTCGCAGACGCTGGGAAACGTGCGTAGGGATTCGTTCCGTTCGATCCTGGAGCATCCGCTGCGAGGGCAGCTCGCGCGGCGGGCCGAGCTCCTGACGGGTCGCTGCGGCGCGTGCCGGTACCTCGACCTGTGCCGCGGGTCGCATCGGGAGCGGGCGCTCGCGTACAGCGGAGAGATCTGGGGACCGGATCCCGCGTGCGTGCTCGAGGACGAGGAGGTCGGATGGGTCGATCGGTGGCCAGAGGCAGCATCGGAGCCGGAACGAGGGGAGGCGCGAGGATGACCGCATGCGCGGGGATCGGATGGCTCGTCTTCGCGGGTGCGCTTCTCGCGCCGTGGCCCGGATGGGCACAGGGCGTGGGATCTCGAGTATTCGTCGTCGAACGCTCGGCGGAGCGGCTCGCGGTGTACGATCTCGCTCGCCGGGAGCTGCTGCCGCAGAGGATCGAGGGGCTCGGGGATCTGCGGCACGCGACGATGATCTTCTCGCCGGACTTGCGCTACGGATATCTCGCGACGCGCAACGGAAAGGTGAGCCGAATCGATCTCGAGAAGATGGAGCGTGCCGGGGATGTGTTCACCTCGAAGAACTCCATCGACAATGCGATCAGCCAGGACGGCAGATTCATCGCGACGGCGGAATACGATCCCGGTGGGCTCACGATCTTGGACGGGCGCACGCTCGAGGTGGTGAAGCGGCACGAGGCGACGTTCGTGCGGGACGCAGAGACGCTTCCCTCACGGGTGACCGGCGTCGTGGATGCGCCGGGAAACCGCTTCGTCTGTGTGGCGATGGAGGCAGGGGAGGTGTGGGTGGTCGACGCCTCGACGCCCGGTCTCCCGGTCGAACATCGGGTGAGGACACCGGAGCACGGGATGCCGTACGACGCGATGATCACTCCGGATGGCCGCTACTACGTCGTGGGTCACTTGGAGTCGGACACGGTGTCGGTGTTGGACCTCGGTCGTCCCGAGGCGGGCATGCGTGAGGTCTCGCTTCGCGATCCGCGTTCGCGCTACGACCGCGGAGCTCCGGTGAAGCTGCCTCATCTTGCATCGTGGGCCGTAGCGGGGCGGTGGATCTTCGTGCCGCTCGTGGGGGAGAAGAGGCTCGCGGTACTCGATCGGAACACATGGATGCTCGAGCGTTCGGTTCCCTTGCGGGGCCACCCTGTGTATGCGGTGCGCTCTCCTACGGAACGCGAGATCTGGGTGAGCTTCTCCGGAGAGGACGACGACCGGTTCGTGCAGGTCGTCGATGCGGAGAGTCTTCAGGTGACGGCTACGATCGAGCTCGGACGACGGATCTACCACATGGACTTCACTCCGCGGGGATCGCACGTGCTCGTGAGCGCGAATGCCGACAACAAGCTCCTTCTGGTGAATGCAGCTACGCACGAGATCGAGGACGTCGAGGAGCTCGATTCTCCTTCGGGGATCTTCGGGGTGTGGCGAGCTTTCCGGATCGGGCTCTGAGGAGAGAGGAAGATGACGCTGTCCGTGGATCAGGAGAACGAGGTCCTTCGCATCGTGCAGCACGGAGTTCCCTTCGTGCGGCGTCCCTTCTCCGATGTGGGGGAGCGATCTGGAGTGTCCGAGCGAGGCGTGCTCGATCTTCTCCGCCGATGGAGTGACGAGGGGAAGCTGCGGGAGATCTCCGCGATCCTCGAGGGAAGCGCGCTCGGCTACGAGAGCGCACTGGTTGCCGGAAGCGTTCCCGAGCGGAACCTGGATCGCGTCGTGGGGATCGTGAATGCACATCCGACCGTCACCCATAACTACCTGCGGGATCACGAGTACAACCTGTGGTTCACGATTGCGGTGCCTCGATCGATGGGCCTCGATGCCTCGGTCGAGGCATTGTCGCGGCTCGCTGGGGTTCGCTTCCACCCGCTGCGCCGGACGGAGACGTTCAAGATCGGGGTGAACTTCGACCTGCGGACGCTCGAGAATCGCACCGAGGCAACGCCGCTCGCCTCCGTGGGACCGGTCGAGGTGAGTCCTCTCGCCGTCGGATATTTCCGCGCGCTCCAAACGCCCGCTCCGATCGTGGAGGAGCCGTTCCACGCGCTGGCGCGAGAGCACGAGATCGATGCCGATCGGCTCCTCGCCTTCGCGAACGAACATCTCGGCGGCGCGATCCGCCGCTACGTGGGAACGCTCCGGCACCGCAAGATCGGCATTCGCTCGAATGCGATGATCGTCTGGAACGTTGCGCTCGACAGGATTTCGCAGATCGGCCCGCGGCTCGCACGCGCACCGGAGGTGAGTCACTGCTATGGGCGTACGCCCATCGAGGGGTTCCCGTACACGCTCTACAGCATGATCCACGGGCCGAGCCTCGATGCTTGTCAGGCGATTGCCGCACGCATCTCACGCGAGATCGAAGTCGAGGACTACCGATTGCTGGTGAGCTCCGAGGAGTACAAGAAGGAGCGGCTGCGCTACTTCCTCCCGGAGCTCGATGAATGGTGGAGCGCCCACGGCGCACGCTCGGCGCGCCGTGGGCGCTCGATGCGGCCCCTGCAAGGGTCCCTGCGTTCAGTACTGGTATTCGAGCTGGAACCAGAATCTCTTGATGTCACGGAATCCGGTTCGCTCGCTGTCGAAGTCCGCGTACTTGGCGAGCGCGACGATGTTGTAGGGGAGCTTCTTCGACGCTGCGAAGTTCCACTCCTTCCCATAGTCGGAGCCACTCCCCTCGGGCGTGAAGTCGTGGTACCACGCCTGGAGGGTGATGCCCAAGGGCAGCCCGGCCATGGCTCCGATGTAGCGGTCCGTGAGCCCGTCGGCCGGGGTCGCCAGGAAGACGTCGGCCCAGCCGTTGAAGGCATGGAGCGTCGCGAGAGGAGTCTGGAAGCCGACTCCGTTGTCTCCTTCGAGCCGCTCGACCCCGACTTTCAGCGTGTACGACTGGAAGGTCGCGGACGCATTCACGTGTATGTAGTCCGCATCGTAGCGGTTGGGATTGTCGTCGTAGTCCTCTTGCGTGGCCCACTCCGCGTAGTAGCCGACGGACAGATCATCCGTGGCCGCGAGCTTGCCCTGAAGCGATACGCCGTAGGTCTGGTTGCTCGGTGTGTGCTGCGCGAGCCCCGTGCGGCCGTCCTCGAGGTCGAGCAGATACGCGTACCCGGTGATGACTGCTGCCGGAAATCGACTGTACTGGGCGTTCACCAGGTGGGATCGCGGATCGAAATCGTGGAACGCGAGATTGCTCGGCCGGTCGTCCCCGAAGATCCGCTGCACACCCCAGAGATAGCCGTAGTACAGTTTCAGGTGGGGGATGCTCTGGTTCACGATCGTGATCGAGTCGTAGGTCTGCTCGTTCTGGCGCCAGCCGACGTTTCCGATGAACCGGTCGTTGTCGAGCTTGATGCGCTGGCGCCCGAGCTTCGCGGTGCTGTCGAATCCGGTGTACGACACCCACGCTTGATTGAGCTCGGTGGTCTCCGGATCCGCGATCACGGTCTTGTCGCCGGGTCCATGGACCGTGGCCGCGTAGTAGCTGTTGCGATCCGCAGCCTCGGTGTGTTCGAGCTCGCCGAAGAGCTGGAATCCGCGGATCACCGGGGAGAGGACGCCGAGCCGAACGCGCAGCGTGCCTGCATCCGAGGACTCGGGATCCGCCCCCGGAGGACCATCCTGGTCTGCATACTCGTATCGGGCCCGAGCATCGATCGTGATCTTCGACTCCGAAAGGACCCGTGCGATCGGATCCTTGGGTGTCGAGGCGGATTCGGGGGCAGGCTGTCCCCCCCCACCCGATTGGGCTGCGGCCGTGGCCGCTCCGAAGCACAGTGCCGCCGCGAATCCGATGGTGCGGCAGGCGAGGGATGCCCTTCCGGATCCCCGCGCCTCTCGATTCATCGACATCCTTCTCCTCCTCCGGGCGCGTGCTCGAGCCGAGATCGCCCCGATGCGCCCGCCGAAGCACCGAGCAAGGCACGTGCCGGGTGGAAGAGGCCGCTGCGTCGCTCGTCGAGCCCCACTCGCATCCTGCCGACCCACGATGCCTCATCCTCTGTGTTGCAATGCCGCACCCGGCGAGAATCCCTCACGGCTGCTCGACCTCGAAGGCGATGGGAGGTGGAGCATCCTGCGAGCGTTCGGGGATCGGTGTCCGGGTACCAGCGGCTCCGACCGTCCGCTACCTTGAACGAGCCGAATGCCGTGTCCTAGGACGAGGAGGCTCGTGCCGGGCCGACACGGAAGGAGCGCCCGCATCCGCAGGGGGGGAGATGATCGAAGATCAGCCCGTGCACACGTTCCACATTCCCGTGATGGGAACGGGGTTCACGATCGATACGCCGGTGCGAGTGGCGAAGTACGGGATCTCCTCCGTCGTCTCCCTCGTCGACGACACGCTCATCGAGCAGATGCGGCGCTATCACGCCGAACGGATGGGAGAGGCGTACGAGCCGATCGGGGACCGGGACGAGGATCATCGGGCCCGGCGGATCACCGGCTATCTGGACCTCCTGAACCGGATCGTCCGTCGCCAGATCGAGGAGATCCGCAGCGCCCCCTTCGAGCCGGAGAGCGAGATCACGCGCTATTTCGAGCTCCTGCCCGACGGGCCGTTGCGGCGGCTCTACCTGGACATGCTCGAGACGAAGGATCCCGCAGCCCGGGAAGCCCTGCAGGCGGAGCTGCGACGGCGCATCGTTCCGGGCCGGATCGACGTGAACATCATGACCAAGCTCGATCGCGACGCGTACCGGGGAACCGAGAAGCTCGGTCCCGAGTACAGCGACGCGCTATCCGCCATGCGAGGGTTCGCCCTGAGTGGCTTGGACGACGCGTGCATCGTGCTCTCGGCGGGCATGAATCCTCGCCTGTACACGTACGCGTCGCAGTTCGAGGACTTCTACCCCGACGAGTCGGGCTACCTCAAGAAGAAGCTCTGCCTCAAGGTGAGCGACTACCGCTCGGCGCTGATCCAGGGGAAGTTCCTGGCGAAGCGAGGGCTCTGGGTCACGGAGTACCGGATCGAGTCCGGCCTGAACTGTGGTGGGCATGCCTTCGCGACGAAGGGCTACCTGATGGGCCCGATCCTCGAGGAGTTCCGGACCCGGGGCAAGGAGCTCGTGGACTCCCTTCACGAGATCTACCGCAAGGCGCTCGTGGAGCAGGGGCGCGCCGACCGGGCGGAGCCTCTCGCTGCGCGCGTCACGGTCCAGGGCGGAATCGGAACGGCAGAGGAGGACGAGCTGCTGCGTCGGCACTTCGGTGTGTACGGCACCGGCTGGGGAACCCCCTTCCTGCTGGTGCCCGAGGTGACCAACGTCGACGACGAGCAGCTCGCGAAGCTGGTGGCCGCGAACGAGGAGGACGTCTTCCTGAGTGGATCCTCTCCGCTCGGGATCCCCTTCTGGAATCTGCGGAGCTCTTCGAGCGAACAAGCGCGTCGCGGTCGCATCGAGGCCGGCAGGCCGGGCAGCCCCTGTCCGAAGGGGCATGCGGTGACGACGACCGAGTTCGCGCAGATCCCCCAGTGCGTTGCGGCCCGAGCGTACCAGCGCCGCAAGCTCGAGGATGTCGAGAGGAATGGCACCCCGGGGGAAAGGCTGGCGCGCGTTCGTGAAGAGGTGATGGCGCGGTCCTGCATCTGCCACGACCTGGCGGGAGGAGCGACGCTCAAGCTCGGGATCGACCCCAAGGCGACCCCTGCGGTCTGTCCGGGACCAGGAATCGCAGACTTCTCGAAGGTCGTCACGCTCGCCGAGATGGTGGGGCACATCTACGGCCGCCTCTCGCTCGTCACGAACCCGGATCGTCCGCACATGTTCATTCGGGAGCTCAAGCTCTACGTGAGGCATCTGCGCGAAGAGGTCGAGAAGCTGGCTGATGGGATCGCAGCGCAGAAGCCGAAGTACTTCGAGGAGTTCCGAGACAATCTTCACGAAGGAGTGGAATTTTATCGCCGCTTGGTCCCCGTGCTCTCGGCCAGGGTTCGCGAGCGTTTCTCGCAGGGGCTCGAGTCGTTGATGGAGGAGATCCGCTCGATCGAGATCCCTGGGGTCGCCGAGACGACCGAGGGGAATCTCGGGCGGGTGACGGCTTAGGCGGCCCGAGGGCGCAGAGTGCTGGATCCGTCCCTGAGAAAGAGGTCGGATCGGTCCGCTCTCAGCGTCCGGGACGAAGCACTGCCAGGAGCACGATCGCGATCAGGAACAGGGTGGGGATCTCGTTCCGGATCCGGCATTGCGCAGAGGTGAGGTACACGTCGCCCGCCTCGAATCGCCGTCGGACCCGGCCGACGTGCAGGTGATAGACGATCAGGCCGGCGACCAACGCGATCTTCGCCTGGAGCCAGTGCAGGCGCAGGAGCCCAGGCGTCCACGCGATCATCGCCAACCCGAAGATCGCGGTTGCGATCATCGCTGGGGTCGTGATCGCGCGGTACAGGCGACGCTCCATGACCGTGAGCAACGCCACGATCTTCGGCTCGTCCCGGTTCTCCGCGTGGTAGACGAAGAGCCGGAACATGTAGAAGAGGCCGGCGAACCAGGCGACCATCGCGATCAGGTGCAGGGCCTTGAGCCAGAGGTGCATGGTTCGGGTCTCCTGGGCGGGCCACCTCAGCGGGCCGTGTGGCCGCGACGGTAGCACGCCGTCTGGTATGACCGCTGTCATACCGACCATTTGGTCCGATCTTGTAAATGAACATTCATTCGCCTTGTGGATTCGCGAGGGAGGGCTCCATGCCTGTTGCGGGCAGGGATCCAGAAAGGGCCGACGGGGTCGTTCCGACGCGCGAGCTCATCCTCGACGCCGCCGAGATGTGCTTCGCGGAGCGCGGCTTCGAGGGTACGGCGATGCGCGATCTGGCGACGCAGGTCGGTCTCACGCCGGGTGCCCTCTACAACCACTTCGCCAGCAAGAAGGCGCTCTATGAGGCGGTGCTCGCGCGCGGCGTAGAGCCCATCGTGGACGTGCTCGAGTCCCTCGAGCGCTCCGATTGGAGCCCCGAGCGCCTGGACGATCTCACGGACGGCCTAGTCGCGCATCTGGCCCGGCGCCCGCATCTCGCGCGGCTGGTCTTGCACGAGGTGCTGCGGGGCGGATCGAACCTCGAACACCTCGCGAGCGACTGGCTTCGTCCGCTGTACGAACGTGCGATTGCGACCTTCCGTCTTCGCGAGCATGCCGGGGAGTGGGAGGAGTCGGATCTCCCCCGCCTGGCGATGTCGTTCCATCAGCTCGTGATGGGGTACTTCGCGTGGGCACCGCTCTACGAGGCACTGACGAACGAGAGCGCCCTCTCGGAGCGCGCTCTCGATGCGCAATCCCGGTTCCTGCGCAAGGCGGTAAGGCTGTTGATCCTGGGGCGACTTCCGAAGGCGGCAGACCCTTCCCCATAGCGTAGTGGGGGGGGGGGCTGCTCGATCGGACTCGGAGAGGGGACGGAGGCCGAGGATGCAGATCAAGAGACTCGAGAGGGAAGGGGACGGGATCACGGATCCACGGGATGCCGCGTGGAAAGGCGTTCCGCGGGAGGCGGTGACGCTCATCGGTGTCCCCCTGGGAATGCAGCCGTCTGCGTACCTCACCGTGAGTCGTGAGCAAGCGAAGGTGGGAGCGGTCCAGAAGGTGGTCGTGGGGGCCGTGCACGACGGTCGCACCGTCTCGTTCCTGCTCGAATGGCAGGACGCGCAGCCCGACCTCTCCGTGACGGATACGGGAACGTTCCCCGACGGCGCGGCGCTGCTCTTCCCGATCGGAGACGATGCGCCACTCATTACGATGGGTGCAGAAGGGCATCCCGTCGAGGCCTGGCATTGGCGCGCGGATCGGCCGGGACGAGGGATCTGCAACGTCGCCGTTGGCCTCGGTACGACCCGTATCACCAGCGAAGACCTCGTTACCGCGAACGGTGTATGGGAGAGCGGACGCTGGAGCGTCGTGCTCTCTCGCGCCTTGCAGGTCTCTTCGGCGCAGGGTGAAGCAGCACAGCTTCGCGTGGGCGCGGTCGGCAAGGTTGCGTTTTCCGTGTGGGAGGGCTCGAACGGCGAGCGCGGTGGGCTCAAGGCGTTCTCGCCCGAGTGGCATTCCTTCACGCTGGAGGGCTGAACAGATGTCGGATGTGGGGAGAGCCGTGGGCGGAGAGGTCGTGAAGCCCAAGCGGCAGCTCGCGATGGTGTTCGATCTGAACAAGTGCCTGGGCTGTCAGACCTGCTCGATCGCCTGCAAGACGCAGTGGACGAACGAAGAGGGCATGGAGCCGATGTGGTGGACGATCGTGAACACCATGCCCGGTCGTGGGACGCCTCGCGATTGGGAGCGATCGGGCGGGGGCTTCGACGGCGATGGCCGCCCGCGCCCCGGGAAGCTGCCCTCGATGGAGGAGTTCGGCGAGGCCTGGGAGTTCAACTACGACGAGGTCTTCTACCAGGGCAAGGGCCAGTCCGTGCATCTGCGCCCGAAGGGCAAGGATCCGAAGTGGGGTCCCAATTGGGACGAGGATCAGGGTGCGGGCGAGTATCCGAATGCGTACTACTTCTACCTACCGCGTATCTGCAACCACTGTACGCATCCGGCGTGTCTCGAGGCGTGCCCTCGCAAGGCCATCGAGAAGCGCGAAGAGGACGGGGTCGTCCTCGTAAACGAGGACCGCTGCAAGGGCTACCGCTTCTGCATGGAAGCGTGCCCCTACAAGCGGATCTACTTCAACTTCAAGCGCAGCATCGCGCAGAAGTGCATCTTCTGCTTTCCGCGGCTCGAGAAGGGCGTGGCACCCGCGTGTGCGCGTCAGTGTCCCGGCCGGCTGCGCTTCGTCGGGTACCTCGACGACCCCGAGGGGCCGATCCACAAGCTCGTCCACCAGTGGAAGGTGGCGCTTCCGCTCCATCCCGAGTTCGGAACCGAGCCGAACGTGTACTACGTGCCGCCGATCTCGCCGCCGCGAATCGGTCCCGACGGCAATCCGGATCACTCCGCGCCGCGGATCCCCACGGAGTACCTGCGCAGCCTGTTCGGAGCGGGTACCGACGATGCGCTGGAGACGCTCAGATCCGAGATGGCCAAGCGCCGCCGCGGCGAGCCGTCCGAGCTCATCGACACGCTGATCGTCTATCGCTGGTCGCGGGACCTGTTCCCCGACTTCCAGAAAGACCCTGCGGAGCTGTAAGGGGGATGCAATGAGGGAGATCACTCGACGGCGGTTCATCCAGGGAAGTGCGGGAGCGCTGGCGCTCACGATGTTCACCTTGCGTCCGCGCGAGGCGGGGGCTGACGCACGGGCGACCATGCTCGGCGCGACCGACGTGGCGTACCGAACCTGGCAGGACGTGTATCGCGAGAAGTGGACGTGGGATCGCATTGCGAAGGGAGCGCATCACGTCCTCAACTGCGTCTCCGCCTGTCCGTTCAATCTGTACATCAAGGATGGGATCGTCTGGCGCGAAGAACAGAATCCGATCATGAACGCGAACCGCGAGGGGTTGCCGGATTTCAACCCGCGCGGCTGTCAGAAGGGGGCGTGCTTCAGCCAGCTCATGTACGGGGAGAGCCGGCTCAAGCATCCGCTCAAGCGAGTGGGCGAGCGCGGCGAGGGCAAGTGGAAGCGCATCACCTGGGACGAAGCGCTCGACGAGATCACGGACAAGATGATCGAGATCGCGGTGGAGAGCGGCCCCGAGTGCATCGTCCGCGACTGCGGGACGGCGAACGAGGGCTACGGTGCCGCGTCCTTCGGGGAGATGCGCCTGTTCGAGTTGATGGGCACCACGCAGCTCGACGGGTGGGGCGGTGCAGGCGACATGCCGCTCGGAGTGGTCATGACGTGGGGGTTGTTCAATACCGACGGCACCTCGGATGACTACTTCAACTCGGATCTGATCTTCCTGTGGCTGGCGAACCCATCGTACACGCGGATCCCCGACGCTCATTTCTTCTGGGAGGCTCGATACAACGGGACGAAGGTCGTGAGCATCGCCCCCGACTACAACCCATCGACGATGCACTGCGATCAGTGGGTGAACGTTCGCATCGGAACCGATGCCGCGCTCGCTCTCGGAATGGCGCACGTGCTCGTGCACGAGAACCTCTACAAAGAGGACTACGTCAAGGAGCAGACGGATATGCCCATTCTCGTGCGGGAGGACACGCGCGAGTTCCTGCGGCAGGCGGACGTGAAGAAGGGCGGAAAGCAGAACGTCTTCTACGTCTGGGATCAACGGAAGAGCCGGATCGCCGAGGCGCCGGGCAGCGAGGGGCTCGGACGGAGCACGTCGCTCCACATGGGCGATCTCGACCCCGCGTTGCGCGGGCGCTTCGATGTGACGCTCGTGGACGGGAAGACGGTCTCCGTTCGGCCGGTGTTCGAGTCGCTGCTGGAGCGCCTCGAGGACTACACGCCGGAGAAGGCAGCCGCGATCGTCGGAGTCGGAGCGGACACGATCCGCGAGCTCGCTCGTGAGATGGGACGAGCGAAGGCCGTGAGCATGATGGGTTCGTGGGGGATGATGAAGCATCACCACAGCGATCTGTTCCAGCGCTCGATGATCCTGCTGCTCGCACTCACGGGAAACGTGGGGAAGCGCGGAGCGGGCATGAAGATCGGCGCGTGGTACACGCTCACGGGAAACGAGTGGATCGGCACCGGAGGCGGGCCGAAGTGGTACGAGAAGCTTGCGATGAAGCTGATCAAGCCAACGATTCGCGAGCTGATCAGCTACTTCCGCGAGTACGAGAAGGACCAGTCCTGGATCCCGCAGTTCATGTTCCTGTACGAACACGGGGGATTGAAGGAGGTCGTGGACAAGCCCTCGTACCACGACGCGAAGCCGGGGATGCCCCTTCCGGAAGCGACTCGGGAGTCGATCGAGAAGGGGTGGATGCCGATGTTCCCGCGGTTGGGAAAGACGCCGCGGATGTACATCCATACGCGCGTGAATCCGCTGCGCCGCTGGGCGCTGCCCCAAGTCGCGGAGCGGAATCTGTGGCCGAAGTTCGAGCTCATCGTGGGTATGAATCTGCGGATGACGACGACCACGATGAAGTCGGACATCGTGCTCCCCGCTGCGGGCTACTACGAGCAGCGCAACATCAAGTATGCCCAGAGCTACGTTCCGTATCTGGTCGTTGGCGACAAAGCGGTCGAGGCGCTCGGCGAGTCTCGAACGGAGTGGGACGTGTGGGGCGAGGTCGCGAAGATCCTCGAGCGAAAGGCGAAGGAGCGCGGGGTCGGT
>CAZOTO010000059.1:0-17457 GCA_964582775.1 uncultured Myxococcales bacterium | reverse complement strand
CGCGCTGGGAGCTCGGGCCCGGCGTCGCACTCACGTCGATCACGTCGTGGCGCAGGATCGAGGCGGCGCGCGATCAGGAGTACGACTACACCGCGACGGCTCTCGGGCGCCTGGATGGAGCGGGGGATCGCTTCGACGCGTGGTCGCAGGAGCTCACGCTGGGCGGGCCCGCCTTCGAGGAGCGGCTGCAGTGGACTGCCGGACTCTACGCCTTCTGGGAGGAGGTCGATCCGGGCCGTGAGCTCACGCTCGTCGGCACCGACCTCGGTACCCTCGCCTACAGCTACGCGGCGGTGAATGCGACGAAGACGCGAAACCTGGCGGCCTTCGGACAGGCGACGTGGTACGCGACGGATCGCCTGAGTCTGACCGGCGGTGTGCGGCGTCTGCTCGAGCAGAAGAGATGGAGCCACCGGCGCCACGGGCTCACGGGGAGCGTCGTCGACCCGCAGGTCGGATCCGTGCAGAGCAATCCCGGCCCCGACGGCATCGCCGGAACGGCGGACGACGTCGCGCTCTCCGTGTCGACCTCGGAGC
Organism: uncultured Myxococcales bacterium; assembly: GCA_964582775.1. Taxonomy (GTDB): domain Bacteria; phylum Myxococcota_A; class UBA9160; order SZUA-336; family SZUA-336; genus CAZOTO01. The sequence continues at coordinate 16,920 of CAZOTO010000059.1, read as the reverse complement.
GGTTCGATGCGTGGACGGGCCTCGCGAACGTCGCCTACGAGCTCGACGAGCTTCTCCTCTATGCGCAGTGGGCGAGCGGCTACAAGAGCGGTGGCTTCAACGCCCGCACGAATCCCGCGGATCTGGCGACGATCGCGCCGTTCGAGCCCGAGCAGCTCGACAGCTTCGAGGTCGGCCTGAAGTCCGCCTGGCTCGATCGCCGCGTGACGCTCCATGCCGCGCTCTTCCACTCCCTGTATCGCGACATCCAGCAGACGCTCTTCGCGTCGGCTCCCGACGGCAGCTTCTCGTCCATCGTCCGCAACGCGAGCAAGGCCACCGTGCGCGGGGCCGAGCTCGAGCTGCGCGCACATCCGTGGCAGGGGCTGTACCTGGGCGCCGCGTTCGGCGTGACGGATGCGAAGTACGAGGAGAACCGCCGCGCGAGTCGCTACGTCGGTCCGGGTCCCAACGGGATCTTCGGCGACGCGGACGATGCGCCGCGGGTGCTCGATCGCAAGGACGAGGACTTCCAGGGCATTCCCGCGTACACCCTCACCGTCTCGGCGGCCTACGAGATGTCCACGCCGTTCGGCACGCTCGTACCGAGCCTGTCGTGGTATGCGCAGAGCCGGGTGAACCACGCGCCGGCGGAGGATCTGCAGGGCTCGCACTTCGGCATCCAGGGCAAGTACGGGCTGCTCGACGGCCGGCTCTCGCTTCGCCTCGACGACGGCGTGACGCAGATCGCCCTGTGGGGGCGCAACCTGCTCGATCGTCGCTACGAGAACGGAGCACTCGACTTCACGGACGGCTTCGCCGTGACGGATGTCTACTTCGGGGCGCCGCGCATGATCGGCATCGAGATCCGCCGCGCGATCGACTTCTAGTCGTGAGCATTCCCCTCGCGCCCGGCGACGAGAAGCCCGTCACGGGATCTCGCGGCCGCGAGCGACGAGACGGTGGCTCGGCCGGCTGGCGGAGAGAGGGGGATTCGAACCCCCGGTGGACGCAAGCCCACAACGGTTTTCGAGACCGCCCCGTTCGACCGCTCCGGCATCTCTCCGCGGGCGAACCTAGCACACCTCTTCGCGAGCGGGCGAGGCAGTCCGGGCGGGGTGTCGGGGCCGCCGGCGACGGGCGCAGGGGACCTCGACCGCAGTAGACTCGCGCGCGATGTCCCCGTCCGTGCTCCGTCTCGTCTACGCATACGATCGGCTGCGCTGGGCGCTCTTCCGTCTGCGATTGCGCCACGGGCTTGCCCTCGAGGGAGACGTCTCGCCGAACCTGCGCTGGGCGAAGCTGCGCGTGGAGCCCGGCGGGCGGCTCCTTCTCGGCCCCGGAGTCGTGTCCGAGCGGAAACGCGGCAACCACGTATGGGTGCAGCGCGACGCCGAGATCCGCCTGGAGCGCTCCGTCTGGCTGCGCACCGAGTGCGGCGAGAATCGGCTCACGGCTTTCCCGGGGGGGCGCATCCACGTGGGGGCTCGCAGCCTGCTCAACGGCGCCATGCTGCACGCAAAGGCGGAGATCCGCGTCGGAGACGATGCGCTGATCGGGTTCGGATCCCGCATCTTCGACGCCGACATGCACGACCTCGATCTCGCGACACCCGAGCGGATCGCGCCGGTGCGGATCGGGAGCCGGGTCTGGATCGGATCCGACGTGACGATCCTGTGCGGAGTCACGATCGGCGACGACGTGGTGATCGGAGCGCGCTCCGTCGTGACGAAGGACGTCCCCTCGCGCAGCCTCGCCTTCGGGCAGCCTGCGCGCGTCGTGCGCGAGATCGGGCCGCGCGAGCGAAACCCCGGCCCCGCCTGAGCCCCTCCGCCGGCTCTCCCTTCCTGCGCGGCCTCGGTGCGCAACCTCGCGTCTCTGCTACGTTCACCGCCCATGGACAGCCGCTGGAGCGACACGGAGGCGGCGCAGGCCTGCGAGCGCTACGCGGACCTGGGCGAGGATCTCGCACTGCGCGTGTACACGTCGCGGCTCATCGGCTGCGAGCCCGATCTCGTGCTGCACGGCGGGGGCAATACGTCCGTGAAGTCGCGCGGGCGCGATCTGTTCGGCGACGAGATCGAGGTGCTGCACATCAAGGGCAGCGGTTGGAATCTGGCGACGATCGAGCCCGCGGGTCTGCCGGCGGTCGCCCTCGCACCGCTCAGGCGGCTTCGTGACCTCGACGCGCTCGGCGACGAGCAGATGGTCGCGCAGCTGCGGGCGCATCTGCTCGATCCCGCGGCGCCGAATCCCAGCGTCGAGGCCCTGCTCCACGCCTTCCTTCCGCATCGCTACATCGATCACTCGCATGCAGACGCCATTCTCGCGCTCACGAACCAGATCGACGGCGAACGGCGCATCCGCGAGCTATACGGCGAGCGAGTGGAGTGGGTGCCGTACGTGATGCCGGGACTCGCGCTCGCGCAGCGATGTGCGGAGATCTTCGAGAAGCACCCGCGCGTCGAAGGCCTCGTGCTCGAGAAGCACGGCCTGTTCACCTTCGGCGAGGACGCGCGGACGAGCTACGAACGGCACATCGATCTGGTGCGCCGCGCCGAGGAGGCGATCCTCGGCCGGGTGAATGCAGCGCGGCCGCTCGATGCGCGGCCGGTGGTGGCGATGCGCGAGGCGACCGAGGTGGCGCACGTGCTGCGCGGCGCACTCGCCGTCCGGGATCCGGATCCGAACCGGCCGCCGAAGCGCTGGATCCTCGAGCACCGCGCGAGCGACGAGATCCTGCACTTTGCCGCAGCCGAACGCGGTCCCGATCTCGCCCGCTCGGGACCGATCACACCCGATCACGTGATCCGCACGAAGGGATCCTATCTGTTCGTCGAGCGGCCGCCGTACGGGAACCTTGCGACGTTGCGCGAGTGCTTCGAGCGCGAGATCGAGACCTATCGCGGCGATTATCGCGCGTACGTCTCCCGCTGCACGGCTGCTCGCGGCGTCCATCGCACCCCGCTCGACCCGTCGCCGCGCGTGGTCGTGCTGCCGGGCATCGGCCTGTTCGCGGCGGGAGAGACGCGCGAGGCGGCCCGCATCGCCGCCGACATCGCGGAGCACACGATCCGCACGAAGATCTGGGCGGCGTCGATCGGCGAGTACCAGGCCCTCGGCGAGCTCGATCTGTTCGACATGGAGTACTGGAGCCTCGAGCAGGCGAAGCTCGGCAAGCGCACGGTGCCGGTGCTCGAGGGGCAGGTCGCGCTGGTGACGGGGGCGGCGGGCGCCATCGGCTTCGGCGTGGCCCGACGGCTCATCGATGAGGGCGCGTGCGTGGCGCTGGTCGATCGGGACGAGGAGCGGCTCCAAGCGACGGCGGATCGACTCGGAACGGATCGGATCGAGGCGATCGCCGCCGACGTCACGGATCCCGGGGACATGGCCGATGCCTTCGCGCGTGCGACGGGATCCTTCGGAGGCGTGGATCTCGTCGTGGCCAACGCGGGTGTGGCCGCGGCGGGTGCGCTCGATTCGCTGGCGCTCGAGGATTTCGAGCGCGCGGTGGACGTGAATCTGAAGGGTACGTTCCTCACGCTGCAGGAGGCGATCGTGCACATGAAGCGCCAAGGCTCGGGCGGCAACATCGTGCTCGTCTCGACGAAGAACGTCCCCATGCCCGGCGCCGAGTTCGGTGCGTACTCGGCGTCGAAGGCAGGGGCGCATCAGCTCGCGCGCATCGCTGCGCTCGAGGGTGCGGAGCACGGCATCCGCGTGAACCTGGTGAACGCCGACGCCGTCTTCGGGGATGCGGCGAACCCCTCGGGGCTGTGGCGGGAGGTCGGCCCGGCCCGCGCCAGCGCGCGCGGCATCGATCCCGGTGAGCTCGAGGAGCACTACCGCGCGCGCTCGCTGCTGAAGATCCCCGTCACTGCGGAGCACGTGGGCAACGCCGTCGTGTTCTTCGCCGCGCAGGAGACACCGACCACGGGTGCCGCGTTGCCCGTAGACGCCGGACTGGCCGGTGCCTTCCTGCGCTAGGCCGCGGCGCCCGATGAACCCTTCGAGGAGGACTCCGTCTCCGTGCTGAACGCGGTCTTCGCGGTGCTGATCCTCGGCGGCGTCCTCGCCGGCGTGTTCCTCGGGCGCATGCCCGAGGTGAATGCAGAGGGAATCGCCGCCGCGAAATCCGCCGTCGAGATCGCCATCGGCCTCGTCGGCATGATGGCGCTCTGGCTCGGCTTCCTGCGGGTGCTTCGAGACGCGGGGCTGCTGCACTCGATCGCGCGCGGACTGGCGCCGGTGATGCGTCGGCTCTTCCCCGAGGTTCCGCCGGATCATCCAGCCATGGCGGCGATGATCCTCAACCTCGCGGCGAACATGCTCGGCCTCGGCAACGCGGCGACGCCGTTCGGCTTGAAGGCCATGCGCGAGCTCGATCGCCTGAATTCCCGCCCCGGCGTCGCCACGGATGCGATGGTGCTGTTCCTCGCCATCAACACCTCGGGTGTGGCGGTGATGCCGCTCGGTGTGATCGCCATCCGGGCGAGCCTGGGCGCGGAGAACGCGGCCGGGATCTTCCTTCCCTCGGTGCTCGCCACCGCGTGCTCGACGATCGTTGCGATCCTGGTGGCGAGAGCCTTGTCGCGCCGGCGGCGATACGCGCCCGAGCGAGCGGAGATCGCCGTGGACCTCGAGGAGGGGCGTGTGAGCCTGGCCGACGGGGTGAGGGGAATCGACGAGGCGGAGCAGATCGCTGCGACGAGCCCCGCGCTGCGCCCTGCGGGAGCGTGGATGCTCGTCGGGTTCTTCGCCGTGCTGGGGCTCGCGATCGGCCTTCGGCTGTGGGCGCCGCCGGAATCGCTCGACCGCCTGGACGTCTTGCGGGAGATCGCCAATGCATGGCTGCTTCCCGTGCTCATGGCGACGATCGTCGTCTTCGGAGTCGCGCATCGGGTGAAGGTGTACGAATCCTTCGTACAAGGCGCGCGCGAGGGCTTCGAGATCGCGGTGATGATCATCCCCTTCCTCGTGGCGATCCTGGTGGCAGTGGGGCTGTTTCGCGCCTCGGGGGCGCTCGATGCGTGGGTGGGGCTGCTCGCTCCCGTGACCACGCTCGTGGGCTTTCCGGCCGAGGCCCTGCCGATGGCGCTCATCCGGCCGCTGTCGGGAAGCGGTGCGATGGGCGTCATGACCGCCACCATGCAACAGCACGGCCCCGACTCGTTCGTGGGTTATCTCGTGTCGGTGATGAACGGCAGCACGGAGACGACGTTCTACGTGCTGGCGCTGTACTTCGGAAGCGTGCGCGTGCGGGCGACGCGGCATGCGGTTGCGGCCTGCCTGGCTGCGGACGTGACCGGCGTCGCAGCGGCGCTCGTCTGGAGCCGCATCTTCTTCTAGGGTGCCGCTGCCTGTGGGGATGGCTCCGCCCGTAGCTCGAACGAGAAGAAACGAGGATTTTTCCGAAGCAGGAGCGAGAGAATGCGCATGTGGCAAGTGTTGCTCGCGGTGACCGTGTGGGTGGTCGCGGCATCGTCCGTGGCCGAGGAGGTCGCCTACATCCGCGACGAGGTGCGCGTGAACCTCCGTGCGGGTCCCGGCTTGCAGTACAAGATCCTGGCGATGCTGGAGTCGGGTGATCGGGTGGTGAGCCTCGCGACCCAGCCGGACTGGGTCCAGGTGCGCACCCAGGCGGGTACGGTGGGCTGGGTGCCGGCGGGGCTCGTCGGAGCGGAGCCACCCGCGCGCGTGCGACTGCCCGAGATCGAGGCGATGCTCGCCCAGGCGCAGGAACGGCTTCGCGAGCTCGAGGGCATCGCCGAGGCCGAGCGCAGCGCGACGCAGCGACTCGAGGAGCAGCAGGCCCGGATCGAGGAGCTCACGGCGCACAACGATCGACTGTCGAGCTCCGCGGCGTGGAAGACCCTGCTCGCTGGGGCGGGCATCGGGCTCGCGGGCATGGCGATCGGCGCGGCGCTCTCGCGGGGATCGTCGAGCACGCGGCGGATCAAGCTCTAGCGCCATGGGCGATCGAGGCCTGGAGGATCTGCTCCCTCGCATCGAGCGCGTGCTCGATCTGGTCGAGGTGGCCTTGCGCGAGCACGTGGCCGGCACCTCGCGCATCGATCCGCCACCGGCCCTCGCCTATCGCTGGCACCGCGGCCGGCTCCACCCCATCGCGCATCCCGACGTCTATCCGCTCGATGGCTTGATCGGCGTGGAGCGCTCCGTGGCGCGGCTGCGTGCGAACGCCGAGGCCTTCGTCCGCGGCGAGCCCGCACTCGACGTCCTTCTCTACGGCGAGCGAGGAACGGGCAAGAGCTCGGCGGTGCGTGGCCTGCTCGGCGTGCTCGGCGACTGCGGGCTGCGATTGGTCGAGATCGCGCGGGACGATCTGTTCGAGCTGTGGGAAGTATTCGCGGCCCTGCGCGGTCGTCCCGGTCGCTTCGTCCTGTTCTGCGACGACCTCTCCTTCGAGGAGGGCGACGCCTCGTACAAGAGGCTCAAGGCCGTGCTCGACGGTGGCCTCGAGGCGCGCCCCGAGAACGTGCTCATCGCGGCGACGTCGAACCGCCGCCACCTGTTGCCCGAGCACATGTCGGAGAACCTCGAGGCGCGGCTCGACGCCTCGGGCCAACTCCATCCCGGGGAGACGACCGAGGAGAAGCTCTCGCTCTCGGATCGCTTCGGGCTGCTGCTGCCGTTCTTTGCCTTCGACCAGGCGCGTTACCTCGAAATCGTCGATCATCACGCGGCGCGCATGGGGCTCGTCGATCGCTTGCCGGGCGCGGATCTGCACCGCCGCTCGCTGCGCTTCGCCCTGGATCGTGGGACGCGAAGCGGGCGTACCGCGCGCCAGGCGTGCATCGCCATCCTGCAGGAAATCGAAGGAGAGACCCGATGACCGCATCCGCGCTCACCGCCACGCTCCTGGTCGCCTGCCCCGACCGCAAGGGCCTCGTCGCAGCGCTCGCGCAGCTGCTCTATGCGCACGGTGCCAACATCCTCGATGCGCAGCAGCACGCGGATCCCGATGAACAGCGGTTCTATCAGCGCATCCACTTCGACATGACGGATCTCGACATTCCCCGTGAATCGCTCGAGGATCTGCTCCGCATCGAGTGCGGGCGCTACCAGATGCGCTGGCGCATCTCGTACAGCGACCGTCGCAAACGCATGGCGATCTTCGTGTCGCGCTTCGAGCACTGCCTGTGCGACCTGCTGCTGCGCTTTCGACTCGGAGAGCTCGACTGCGACATTGCGCTCGTCGTATCGAATCATGCCGACCTCGAGCCCGTAGCCGAGCAGTTCGGTGTCGCGTTCCATCTGTTCCCGATCACGCCCGAGACGAAAGCGCAGCAGGAGGCGCGCGAGATCGAGCTGCTCGAGCGGGAGCGGATCGATCTGATCGTGCTCGCTCGCTACATGCAGGTCCTGGGCAAGACGTTCATCGAGCGCTTCCCCGAGCGCATCATCAACATCCATCACAGCACGCTCCCCGCCTTCGTGGGTGCGCGGCCCTATCACCAGGCCTACGAGCGCGGGGTGAAGCGGATCGGCGCGACCGCACACTACGCAACGGAGGACCTCGACGAGGGGCCGATCATCGAGCAGGACGTCGTGCAGTGCTCGCATCGCGATCGCGTGCCGGATCTGATCCGCAAGGGGCGCGACGTGGAACGGATGGTGCTCGCGCGCGCGGTCCGCTGGCACCTGCAGGATCGCATCATCGCCGAGGGGCGGCGCACGATCGTGTTCTGACGGAATCGCGCGCCGCGCTCGCCGGGCCGGGAACGAGAAACGGGGGAGGAAGCGCTTCGCCTCCTCCCCCGTCGAACGATGCCGCCCGGAGCGGCCTGGCTTCGGGCCCCTGGACTAGAAGTCCATGTCGCCCATGCCACCCATGCCACCCATGCCGCCCATGCCACCGGCGCCGCCGGGCATGGCGGGGGCCTTCTTCTGGGGCTTGTCGACGATGCCCGCCTCGGTGGTGAGCAGCAACCCGGCCACGCTTGCCGCGTTCTGCAGCGCCGCGCGTACCACCTTCGTGGGATCGATGATGCCGGCCTTCACGAGATCGCCGTACTCCTCGGTTGCGGCGTTGAAGCCGAAGTCGCCCGACTTCTCGCGCACGCGATTGAGGACCACGGCCCCCTCGAGGCCCGCGTTCTCGGCAATCTGCCGGATCGGACCCGTGAGCGCCTGGCGCAGGATGTCGAGGCCGAGTGCTTCGTCACCCTCGAGCTTGAGATCGGAAAGCGCGACCTGGGCGCGGATGAGCGCGACGCCGCCGCCGGCGACGATGCCCTCCTCGACCGCGGCACGCGTGGCGTTGAGCGCATCCTCCACGCGGGCCTTCTTCTCCTTGAGCTCGGCCTCGGTCGCGGCGCCGACCTTCACGACCGCGACGCCACCTGCGAGCTTCGCCAGCCGCTCCTGCAGCTTCTCGCGGTCGTAGTCCGAGGTCGTCTCCTCGATCTGCGCGCGCAGCTGGTTGCAGCGGCCCTCGATGTCCGCCTTCTTGCCGGAGCCGTTGATGATCGTCGTGTTGTCGCGATCGATCACGATGCGGCCGGCGCGTCCGAGATCCTGGAGCGTCACGCTCTCGAGCTTGACGCCGAGGTCCTCGCTGATGGCCTTTCCACCGGTGAGGATCGCGATGTCCTCGAGCATTGCCTTGCGGCGATCTCCGAAGCCGGGTGCCTTCACCGCAGCCACGTTCAACGTGCCGCGGATCTTGTTCACGACGAGTGTTGCGAGCGCCTCACCGTCGACGTCCTCGGCGATGATCAGCAGGGGCTTGCCCGAGCGCGACACGGCCTCGAGCAAGGGGATCATGTCGCGCATGCTCGAGATCTTCTTCTCGTGGATCAGCACGTACGCATCGTCGAGCACGCACTCCATGCGCTCCGGATCCGTCACGAAGTAGGGCGAGAGGAAGCCGCGATCGAACTGCATGCCCTCGACCACGTCGAGCGTGGTCTCCATGCTCTTCGCTTCCTCCACCGTGATCACGCCCTCCTTGCCGACCTTCTCCATGGCCTCGGCGATCATCTCGCCGATGCTGGTGTCGCCGTTGGAGGACACGGTTCCGACCTGCGCGATCTCCTCCTTCCCGCGCACCTTGCGGGAGTTCTTCCGGAGCTGCTCCACGACTGCGGCCACGCCCTTGTCGATGCCGCGCTTGAGCTCCATCGGGTTCGCGCCCGCCGCCACGAGCTTCAGGCCCGCATTGAAGATCGCCTGGGCGAGAACGGTGGCTGAGGTCGTGCCGTCGCCGGCCACGTCGGAGGTCTTCGAGGCGACCTCCTTCACCATCTGCGCGCCCAGGTTCTGGAACTTGTCGGGGAGATCGATCGCCTTGGCGACCGTGACGCCGTCCTTCGTCGAAGTGGGCGCCCCCCAGCTCTTCTCGATCAGCACGTTGCGGCCGCGCGGCCCCATCGTGACCTTTACGGCGTTGGCGAGGGCGTCGACGCCGATCTGCAGGTTCTTCCTTGCTTCCTCGTCGAAGCGGATTTCCTTGGCTGCCATGCTCGTACTACTCCAGCACCGCGAGGACGTCGTCCTCGGAAACGATCAGATACTCCTGCCCGTCGATCTTCACCTCCGACCCGGCGTACTTGGAGAAGAGGACGCGGTCCCCCGCATGCACCTCGGGTGCGATGCGCTCTCCCTTCTCGTCGCGCCGACCCGGACCTGCGGCGATCACGCGGCCCTGCGAGGGCTTTTCCTTGGCCGTGTCGGGGATGATGATCCCCCCCGCGGTCTTCTGGTCTTCCTCCAGCCGCTGCACGATCAGTCGATTGTGGAGCGGACGAATTTTCGCAGACATCCGGCGAATTCCTCCGTGGTTCGATTTTCGATCGCGGCGAGCGCCCCACGGGCGAACGACTCGGCCCTGCACTCGCGCGCGCGGATCGTAAGTGCGAGCCCCCTCATGTCAAGTCGACCCCGAGGGGCTCCGATCGAGCCGGGCGTGACATCCGGATCTCTCGCGAGCACTTCCGCGTGGTCTGCGCGTTCGCTGGCTGCGCGGCTGCTGTGCCTGCTGTGGGCCGGAGGGATCTGGATGTCGGGGCCGCCTGCTGCCCTCGCGGCGCAGCTCGAGCTCTACACGCCGCGGGGGCGGCCTGCCGAGGAGCTCGTGCCCCTCGTCGCGCCCCTGCTCGAGCCCGAGGGGACCGCCGTCGCCGATCCGGGGAGCGGGAAGCTGTTGCTGCGCGGATCGGCAGAGGCCCTCCGCGCTGCGCGCGCGGTCCTCGAGCAGATCGACGTGGTGCCCCGCCAGTATCGGGTCGAGACCCGGATCGAGGAGCGCGAGTCGCTGACCTCTCGCGGGCTCTCGATCGAAGGCTGGATCGAGGTCGGGGACGTGCGGATCGGCCGCGTGCGGGAGCCCGCGCGCCGCAGAGGGCACGCCGACTCCCGGGTCGAGATCCGGGTTCGCGAGTACCGGACGACGAGCCGCGAGCGGTTCGCCTCGTCCGTGGTGGTGATCGAGGGACGCGAGGCCGAGGTGTGGACCGGCAGTCTGGTACCCGTGCACGCCCGCGTGTACGACGTTCGTGCCCAGGAGACGCGAATCGTCGAGACCCGCATGCTCGAGCCGGTCCGCACCGGATTCGCGGTGCGGCCCCGCGCCGCGGGGGAGGGAGCGATCGAGCTGGAGATCGTCCCGATCCGCGAGCAGGTTCGGGCGCGGGGAGGCGCCGGTTCGGGGGATCTCGCGATCTCGCAGACGGGAGCCTCTACCCGGGTTCGCGTGCAACCCGGGGAGTGGATCGCGATCGGCCGGCTGCAATGGGACGAGGAGGATCGGGAGTCGGAGCTCTTCGCCGTCACCACCCGCGACGCCCTCACTGGTGATTCGCTGCTGCTCGTGAGGGCCACGCAGCTCTCCGATGCCCCGGACGAGGAGGCTCCCGGCTCGCCGTGAGCCGCGCCGCGCGTGCCCTCTCGCTTCGCGCCGGCACGCGGGTCGTGCCCTGCGAGACACCGGGGTCTCCGGACGACTAGGCGCAGGCTGCGGCGAAGGGTCGTTCGGCTGGGGGCAGATGACGAGCGACCGTCTCGATCAGTCCGATGCGATCGATCGGCCGTACCAGGAGACCATCGAAGCCCAGGACCTCGAGCTCCTTGCGCTCCTCGAAGGGGAACTCGTCGCAGATCGCGATCACCGGGCCCTCGAAGCCCGCGCGGCGCAGGGCGCGCACGGCGCTGGCGCCGTCCATGTGCGGCAGCCCCCGCGCGAGCAGCACCAGATCGAAGTGGCTGGAGAGCGCGGCATCGATGCTGCTGCGCCCGCTGCCCGTGACGGCCACGTCGAGGCCCAGCTGCTCGAGCTCGCGACGCAGGCAGTGGCGTGCCTCCGTGCGGTTGTCGACGACGAGCACGCGCCGGCACGCCCGCGGCCCGCTGGAGAGGATCCCCGGCGCAGCGGTGCGCACCGCCTCTGCGGCGGGCCACACCGGGAGTCGAAGGCGGTAGATGCTGCCCCCGTGCGCCGAGGGCTCGAACTCGATGTCCCCTCCGAGCCCGCGCGCGATCTCCCGGGCGGAGGCGAGGCCGATCCCGGCCGTCGCGTCGCGGGTCAGGGCCCGACAGCTGAGCTGCTGGAACTCCTCGCACGTCATTGCGGGACCCGAGTCGAGAACTTCGATGCAGACCTGGCCGGGTGTCCGGAACGATCCGCGAACGCCGATCCATCCCTTGGGCGTGAGGCGCAGGCTGGCGTCGAGCAGCAGCTCGAGGGCGCGCCGCACCTGGCCCCCATCCACCCGCACGCGCTGGCCGAGCTCGGGCCGGAGATCGGTCCACGACCGAAGACCGTGGGCCTCGATCGCGCCGGCTCGCGACCCGGTCACACCTGACACGAGATCGCGTAGGGTCACCTCCTCGGGCGCAGAGTCTGGCGCGACGGGCGCAGATGGGCTCTGCGGTGGGGTCATCCCCTCTACCAGTGCGAGGAGCTTCTCGCCGTGGATGCGGATCGCCTCGAGGGCGTCGCGCTCCCCGCCGCGACGCTCCTCACCGAGGAGCACGTCGGTGTAGCCGAGCACGGCGAGGAGGGGATTTCGCAGCTCGTCGCGAAACGTCGTCACGAGGCCGCTACGGTGCTCTCGCAGACGCGCCCTTCTGCCCTCGTCCAAAGCCATCCCTCCGCCATCGTATGGAGAACGCCTGACGGATCGACGGCCTACGGAGCGAACTGAACGGACGAAAGCTCGTCGAGCAGGCGCATTTCGATCCGTGCGAGATCCAGGCGATAGGTCCGGTCGAGTGCGGTCTCGATGCCGGCGAGCCTTCGCATGTTCGCGACGAGTGGGCGCAGGGAGGACTCGCCGAACGCGCGCACCAGGTGCTCGATCACGGCATAGGACTCGAGATACGCGAGGGGAGCCTCCTCGGCGTCGAGTCCGCCGAAGCTCGTGTCCCCGAGCCGTGCGAGGGGAATCCAGGCTCCCGTCTGCGCGGCGGAGGCGAGCGCCGCGTGCTCCCCCGGGGTGAGATGCCTGCGGCCGATGGACCGGCGCTCGAAGTACTCGGCGAGCCCCTCGTTCAACCATGCCGGATAGACGTGGATCGGTGCCGCGGAGCCGAGGGCCGCATGCACGAACTCGTGATGGAGGGTGCGCGCCAGCGCGTTGCTCACACCGGCCTCGCCTCGCACGTGGATCGAGCCGTCGTAGAACGCGGCAGCGGAGAAGCGGAAGGATCCGCCGAGATCCCTGTCGAAGACGGCGGGATCGTACACGATCACGCGGATGGACTCGCTCGGAGCGATTCCGAGCGTCGACCGGACGGCATCGTACGCGGACTCGAGGACCGCGAGCACGTCCCGTTCGAAGCGACGCGACCCATGGGGGCCGGCATGCTCGTCGATGGAGACCTGCTGGAGAAGCAGGAAGTGGGTCGAGCGGCGCTCCCGGAAGCGTCCCTCGTCCGCGCGCGAGGAGAGCGAAACGGCCGCGAGGGCGATCAGGACCGGCACGGCGAGCCCGCGGATTGCCATCTCCCATCGGGTCATGGATGCCCTCCGCGGGGCGGAATCCGGGCCCCGAGACTGCGTTCGCTCTTGCATTCGATGCGCCGCATGTTTTATTTGCCGCCAACACGCCGCGAATCGGTCGAGTGCGTGTATACACGAAACGGGAGGAGAGGTTATGGCAGCACGGAAGAAGGCCGCAGCGGCGGCGGGGAAGAAGAAGGCCGCTCGCCGAGGGAAGGCAGCAGCCGGTGGAGACTCGATGATCATTTCGAAGTCGCGCGTGAAGGCGGCGGTGAAGAAGTGCAACGTCGGCTCCGAGTTCTATGGCGCGCTCGAGGCGCAGGTCCGCAAGATGATCGCGGGCGCCGAGGAGCGCGCGCAGGCGAACGGCCGCAAGACGCTCCGGCCGCAGGACGTCTAGCGCCTCGCAGATCGTGAAGGTGAATGCGTACGAGCGCCGACGGGGAACCCGTCGGCGCTCGCTTCGTCTCTGGCCGCGGATCGGCCGGCGCGATGGCGCCATGCGGCTCGCGTCTCCTATCGTGACGAGGTTGCGCGCGCCACGCGTATCGGGAGGATCCGCATGCGAGGACGGGAGCAGGCCCAGGGTCTCGACGCGGTCCGGCGCGCGAGCCCGCGAGCCTCGGTTCGCAGGCGCGGGCGAATCCGTGCGTGGGCGCGCGCGGTCGCGGGTGTAGCCATGCTGGGACTCGCCACCGCAGGTTGCGATCTCGCTCCGGAAGGGGGAACCGCCGAGTCCGCGCTTCGCACGTTCGTGCCCGGACGCGACGGTCCCGTGTCGTCTGGCGCCGTGACGGAATCGGCAGGGGCGTGGATCGTGGAGCCCTCCACGGCATCGATGCCGGTGCTCTTCGAGATCCCGTCGCCCGAAGTCGACGACGTTCGGCTCGTGTATCGCGCGGAGCTCCGGGCCGTGCGCGTCGTCGGTCCCGCCTACCTCGAGATGTGGGTCCGTTTGCCGGGCCGCGGGACCTTCTTCTCGAAGGGGCTGCAGCTGCTCCTCACGGGCACCACGGACTGGACGACGCACGAGATCCCCTTCTTCCTGAAGAAGGGCGAGATCCCGGATCTCGTCACTCTGGGGATTCGCTTCGAGGCGCCGGGCGGACGGGTCGAGGTGCGCTCGGTGCAGCTTCTCCGGGCTCCGCTGTAGGGGGCCAGTCCTCGAGCTCGCGCGGGATCGGTGCCCGCGCCTCGAAGCCCTCGAGCGTGATCGACTCCGCATGCAGCCAGAATCGCGCGAGTGCGAGCGTCGATCCGTAGAGGGTGTCGCCGACGATGGGATGACCGAGCCACGCGAGCGACACCCGGATCTGGTGGCGCACGCCGGTGGGAATCCGCGCCTCGACGAGCGTCGTCGCGCCGTCGCTCTGCAGGGGCCGGATGTGGGTGCGCGCCACGTGGCCGCCCGACGGCACCACGCGCATGCGTGCGCCGCGGCTCTCCAGCCGCAGCTCGATGCCGGCCTCGCGTTCGATGCAGCCGTGCACGCGCGCGAGGTAGCGCTTGTCGACGCGATGCCGTACGAAAGCGTTGCGTGCGCGCTCCCATGCGCTCTGCGAGGTAGCGAAGAGCTGGACCCCCGAGGTGCCCACGTCGAGCCGATGGACCACGCCGCAGACGAGGCCGCCCTCGCCGACGGTTCGCATTCGCGGCCAACGGCCGAGCATCGCGTTCACGAGCGTGCCCGTCTCGTCGTAATCGAGAGGATGCGTGGGCTGGCCGGCTGGCTTGTCCACTGCAACGAGACCGGCGTGTTCGGCCAGGATCGCGAGATCCAGATCTGGCTCCGGAGTCGGCCCTTCGCGCGGATGGCGGAAGCGAAGCACCGTGATGCGCATTCCGGGCGTGAGGACGGCGCCCTTTGCCGCGGTCCGGCCCTCTAGGCGCAGGATCCCCCGTTCGCACAGCCGCTGCGCGTAGCCTCGCGGCACGTCGAGGGCGCGCGCAGCGAAGCGATCGAGCCGCTCGCCTGCGTGTGTGTCGGCGACGACGAGCTCGCGCGGCGAAGCCTCGACGGAAGGGACGTCGCGATCGGAGCTCACCTGGGCCTCTCCCCTGCTGCGGGCGAAGCGTGCCCGCGGCGTCCAGGGTGCCCCGCGCGCGGCTAGAATCAACCGCGCACGGGAGTGGGGGGAAGGAATGTCCCGGGGGTATCTCGATCGACTGGGATTCGAGGCGCGGCAAGCCGTCGTCGTCGTCCATGTGGACGACGTGGGTCTGTCGAGCGCGGCAAACATGGGAGGGCTGCGCGCGCTCGAAGGCGCAGCGACATGCGCCAGTGTCATGGTGCCCGCGCCCGGATTCGAGCAGATCGCTGCGATCGCTCGGCAGCGATCCGACCTCGACTTGGGGGTGCACCTCACGCTCAACGCCGAGCACGAGGGGTGGCGTTGGAGGCCGCTGCGCGACGACGTTTCGAGCCTGGTCGATGCCGGCGGCGAGATGTGGCGCACGACGGAGGAGACCGTCGCCCATGCCCATCCCGACGAGGTGCGTCGCGAGCTGCGCGCACAGATCGAGCGCGCTCTCGACGCAGGCATCGACGTCACGCACATCGACAGCCACATGGGCACGGTGCTCCATGCGAGGTTCGTCGAGATCTACGTCGAGCTCGCGCTCGAGTACCGGCTTCCCGCCTTCGTGCCGCAGGTGGATCTCGAACGCCTGCCCCCGAAGCTTCGCACGGGCTCGATCCAGCGCTATGTGGAGCTGATCGCGCACGTGGAACGCGCGGGGTTCCCCGTCTTCGATCACTTCGAGTCCAACAGCCTGCACTTCGAGCCGGGCCGCGGTCTCGAGCACAACCGCGCGCGCCTCGACCGTCTGGGGCCGGGGCTGTCGTATCTGATCACGCACTGCGCCGAGGGAGGGCCGGAGCTCGCGTCCATCACGCGCGACTGGCGGCAGCGCGACGAGGAACACCGCCTCTACTCCGACGGCACGATGGCTCGAGAGCTCGAAGCGCGTGGCTTCGCCACGATCGGGATGCGGCCCCTGCGGGAGCTGTTGCGCGAGGGAGCGGGGGCGATGCCGAGGCTGCGCGAGATCGTCTCCGCGGACGAGGTGCGCGGGCGCATCGATCGCCTGGCCGGCGAGGTGTGTGCGCGAAGCGGGACCGCACCCCTGCAGCTCGTGGTGATCGAGGAGGGCGCGCGCCGCTTCGCCGAGGCGCTCGCGCGAGGGATTCGAGCGCGAGGGACGCCCGTCGAGCTCGTCTCCGTTCGCGCGCGCCGCAGCGAGGGCAGGGAGCTTCGCGACGTGCGCATCGACCCGATCGATCCGCGCGTCTTCGCCGGGAGCGACGTCGTGATCGTCGACGACATCGCGGACGAGGGGCGCACGCTCGAGGCGGTGGAGCGGATCGTGCGCGAAGGCGGGCCGCGCTCCCTGCGCACCGCCGTCCTCGTGAGCAAGCCCTCGCGCCGCCAGGTTGCGCTGCGCCTCGATCTCGTGGGCTTCGAGGTGGAGGACGGCTGGGTGGTCGGCTTCGGGATGGACCTCGATGGCGCGTATCGCGAGCTCGACGGTCTCGCGGTGATCGAACCGGGCTAGCCGGGATTCCTCACGAGAGGTTCGAGGGGTCGCCGGGACGGAGGGGGTGGCGCCTTCGCTTCGCTCCGGACGGCGCTGCACCCTTCCTCGCGACGTCCGGGACGCTCTCGTGGAGAGCGAAGCGCCTCGGCACCGGTGCGGGCACGCCCCTTACCGCCCGGCCGCGGGATCCCCGCCCGCCGCGAAGCGATCGCGGCGCAGCAGGCTGTACTGCACGTGATCGCAGAACTCCCCACCGATGAGCTCCACCTCGCGGGCGATGCCCTCGCGTGTGAAGCCGAGCTTTTCGATCACGCGGTGGCTCGCGTCGTTGCCCACCGCCACATGGGCCTCGAGGCGATGCAGGCCGTACACGCGGAATCCGTGCTCGGCGAGCGCACCAGCTGCCTCGGTGGCGATGCCGCGCCCCTGAGCGGTGCGGCGTA
>CAZOTO010000058.1:0-17607 GCA_964582775.1 uncultured Myxococcales bacterium | reverse complement strand
CCCTCTCGGGGCCGCGAGGGTCACGCCCCTGTACGGCCGGATCCTCGTCGAGCTGCCGGACTCCGTGCCTCTCGAGGCCGCGATCGAGCGGCTGCGCGAGGTCTTCGGTGTCGCCTACTTCAGCCGCGTGACCCGCGCCGAGCCCACGCGCGAGGCCATCCACACCCTCGTGGAAGAGCGAATCGCAGCCGGCGCGTTCGAGACGTTCGGTGTGCGGACGCGGCGGGTGGACAAGCGGCTGCCGTGGACGTCGAGCGAGCTCGATCGCGAGCTCGGCGCGCACATCGTCGCGCGTACGGGAAAGCGCGTGAACCTCACGAACCCCGACCTGTGGGTGGAGCTGCACCTGCTGCACGATCGCGCGCTCCTGCTCTGGGAGAAGATCGCCGGCCCCGGCGGTCTGCCCGTGGGAAGCTCCGGGCGCGCGATGAGCCTGATCTCGGGTGGTATCGACTCCCCGGTCGCTTCGCATCGAATGCTCAAGCGCGGGCTCGATCTCGGGTACGTGCACTTCCACAGCGCGCCCTACACGAGCGCTGCGAGCCAGGAGAAGGTACGCGACATCGTGGCGCGGCTCGCGCGCTTCCAAGGGCCGGCGCGGCTGTACCTCGTGCCCTTCGGCGAGCTGCAGATGCAGCTCGTTCGCGAGGCCCCCGCCGAGCCGCGCATCGTGCTCTACCGGCGCTTCATGCTGCGGATCGCCGAGGAGATCGCGCGACGGGAGCGGGCCGACGCGATCGTCACCGGAGAGTGTCTGGGACAGGTCTCGTCGCAGACCCTCGGCAACCTCGACACGATCAACCGCGCAGCTACCCTGCCGGTGCTCCGGCCGCTCATCGGAATGGACAAGGCGGAGATCATCGCGCTCGCGCAGCGCGAGGTCGGCACCTTCCAGATCTCCATCGAGCCCGAAGAGGACTGCTGCAGCTACCTCATGCCCCGCCGGCCGGCCACTTGGACCCGTCCCGAACCCATCGAGGCGATCGAGGCGACGCTCGATGTGAAGGGCATGGTGAACGCGACACTGGATCGCGTACAGCGCGAGAGGATCGATCCCATCCCATGACCGAACCCACGACCGAAGATCTGGACAGCTTCGATTCGTTCTCCGAGGACATCCGCGCGGGAATCGCCGAGCTCGGGTGGCGGCTGCCCATGCCCGTGCAACGTCGGGTGATCCCGATCATGCGCGCCGGAAGCGACCTCATCGCACAGGCGATGACCGGAAGCGGCAAGACCGGCGCCTTCGGCCTGCCCATCGTCGAGCTCGTGGATCCGGCGCTGCGCGCCGTACAGGCGCTCGTGCTCGCGCCCACGCGCGAGCTGGCCAAGCAGATCGAGACAGAGGTCGCCATCATGGGGCGACACCGCGGAGTGGAGACGCTCGCCGTGTACGGCGGCACCGCCTACGGCCCCCAGATCGACGCCTTCGCGCGCGGCGTGCACGTCGTGGTCGGCACGCCCGGGCGTCTTCTCGATCACCTGGGCCAGGGGAAGCTCAAGCTCGATCGGCTACGCGTTCTGGTGTTCGACGAAGCGGACGAGCTGCTCTCCCTCGGCTTCTGGCCCGACATGCGCGAGATCCAGAAGTACCTGCCCGCGAAGCGGCTCACGGGGCTGTTCTCGGCCACCATGCCCGCGCGTGTGCAGTCGCTCGCGCGCGTGTTCCTGCACGATCCGGTGTTCGCACAGCTCACCGAGGGCGGCGTACGCTCGCCCGAGGAGATCGAGCACTGGCACTACATCGTTCCCGCCCAGCAGAAGGAGCCCGCGCTCCTGCGCATCCTCAAGTACGAGGATCCCGACTCCGCGATCGTCTTCTGCAACACGCGCGCGGACACGCGCTTCGTCACGGCCTATCTGCAACGCCACGGCATCGACGCGGACATGATCCAGGGCGAGATGACGCAGCAGGCGCGCGAAAAGGTGATGAAGCGCATCAAGGCAGGAGAGCTGCGCGTGCTCGTCGCGACGGACGTCGCCGCCCGCGGGATCGACATCAGCGATCTCTCGCACGTCATCTCGTACAGCGCTCCGGACTCCGCCGAGACGTACATGCATCGCAGCGGGCGCACGGGCCGCGCAGGAAAGGCCGGCACGGCGATCTCGCTGGTGTCGGGTCTCGACATCGGAAACTTCCGTTATCTGCAACAGGTGAATCGCATGACGATTCCGGAGCGGAAGCTCCCCACCGACGCAGACGTTGCGGAGCGGGCATCGCGACGACTCGAGGTCAGGCTCGAGGACGAGCTTCGCGGGCTGTCCGAAGCGGAGCAGCGCCTGATCGGCGAGGAGTATCTCCCGAGTGTCGATCGCCTGACGCAGACCGACACCGGACGGCGTCTGCTCGCAGCGGCCGTCTACGCATACCTGCAGCGGCGCGGCCGGCACGTGGAGGCCCCGATCAGCGAGGAAGATGCGAAAGGAAGTGATCCGGAACGCGGCGCTCCGGCCGCTCCGGCGAGGGACACGGACGAAGAGGATGTGCCCGATCGGATCGAGAGTTCTGCCGCCGACGGCGCGGCGCCACGGCGCCGGGGCCGCCGACGCCGCCGCAAGCCCGAGGGAGCAGCGCCCGCGCGGGACTGAGCGGCCAGCACTCCTACCCGGAGGCGCAGGCCTCGTGCTCGACGGCGGAGACGTCCCGGAACGCGAGTCGTCTTCGTGCAGGATCGATGCGGATCGCGAGGTGTGCCGGATCCATGCGCACCGCTGAGGGCTCCTCGCGTTCCAGCACTCCCGCGCGGAGCCGCAGCCACGCGGTCCTCCCCTTCGCGTCCGCAACGACGACCCGCCCCGTGCCGCCGAGGTGCTGCGCCCGGCGACGCAGATGCTCAATGGCGGGATCGAGCTCGCAGCTGCGGAACACGATCTCGCTCACGAGAAAGCGCAGCGACGGCTCGCGCAGCGAGCCGTCCTCGATGCAGAGCGCAGCGAGCCCCTCGGCATTCACGCCGGCAAGACTGCCGGCGACGGGTGCGAGCGTGAGCTCGACGCTGGGAAAGCCGCCGGCATCGGGGAGCGAGCGGCGCAGGAGGAGGAGCGAGGCGAGATCGGGTGCGACGTCGATGGCCGCAGCGATTCCTCCGTCGCTCGAGATCGCGACTCCCCGTGTTCGCAGTGTCGCCTCGAGCCAGACCAGATCGGCCTCGTCCACGCGAGCCCCGAGCGCGAGGCCCTCGATCCGCTCGCGCTGGCCGGGCAGATGCCGCGTGAGCTCGATCGCCGTCGTGCGTCGTGCCCTCTTGCGCTCCCAGGCTCGATCGAGCACCGATCGCCCCGCACGAGCGCGAGCCAGCCGCTGCCGAATCACGGTCCGCATCGCTTCGCCCTGGGCTCGGCCCTGATCGACGGGCGCTCCTTCCACACGGATTACACCGAGCACGCGTGCTCTTCTCCCCTCTCGCTTGCGTCCGGCCGTCGGTCCGTGCACGGGCATCCCGCCAGCACCGGCGATGGCGCGCGCGACAGTAGGAGCCAGGGGGAAGGGGTGTCAATGACAGCAGACGACCCACTGCTATTCTCGCCGCGTGCGCGCCGCATCGAAGCCCCACGTCGGAATCCTGTTCGGAGGACGATCCACGGAGCACGAGGTCTCCATCGCCTCGGCCACGACGATCTTCCATGCGATGGATTCCGCGCGCTTCGTCCCCATTCCGATCGGAATCGATCACGACGGAATCTGGCACGTGGCGGATGCGGTTCCCGGCCCCCCTCCGCGCGATCTGTTCGCCAGCGGCGCGGCGATCCCGAGCCATCCCGCGCTGCGCGACGGACTGACGCTGCTTCGCACGAGGGACGGCACTCCCGCGCTCGCCACCCCGCTCGACGCGGTCTTTCCGATCATCCATGGCCGCGGGGGAGAGGACGGCAGCCTGCAGGGACTCCTCGAGCTCTCGGAGGTGCCCTACGTGGGGTCCGACGTCCGCTCCACCGCGCTGTGCATGGACAAGGTGCTCGCGAAATCCGTGTTGCGCGCAGCCGGGATTCCCACGGTTCCGAGTCTCCACGCCACCGCCCATGCCATCGCGATCGATGCGAGCGCCCTCGTGGCGGAGGTGGAGCGGGTCTTCGGCTATCCCGTCTTCGTGAAGCCGGCGAACACGGGCTCGTCGGTGGGCGTGTCCAAGGTGCGCAGACGCAGCGAGCTCGGCCCCGCGCTCGAGGAGGCGGCCCGGTACGACCTCGACATCCTCGTGGAGCGCGCCGTAGATGCACGCGAGATCGAGTGCGCGGTGCTCGGCGGGTACGATCCCCTGTCCTCTCCCATGGGAGAGATCCTCATCCAAGGCGACTTCTACGACTACGCGGCGAAGTACAGCGACGATCGGACACGGCTACGAATTCCCGCCGACGTGTCCGATGCACTCGCTGCGCGCATGCAGAGCCTCGCAATCCAGTCCTTTCGCGCGCTGCGCTGTTGGGGAATGGCACGGGTGGACTTCTTCGTCGATCGCCGCACGGAAGAGGTCTTCGTGAACGAGCTCAACACACATCCGGGGTTCACCGAGATGAGCATGTACCCCAAGCTGTGCGAGGCCGCGGGCGTCCCGCTTCCCGATCTCGTGGCACGGCTCATCGACCTCGCCTTCGAGCGCCACCGCGAACGGTCTCGACTGCGGACTCGCTACGAGCGATAGCGCTCAGCCGAGCAGGAAGCGCACGATGTCGTCCTCGGCGGCTTCGGCATCGGACCGGCCGAGATCGATCAGATCCGCGGCGTACTCGCCATCGAAGAGCAGGTAGCTCATCAGATCGGCCTCTTGCTCGGGGGAGCCCCGCGTGAGCGTGCGAAAGGCGACGGAGCCGATCCACGTGCGACTGGGGTTGTTGCGCAGTCTTCGCACGTGCTCCGCCGCGATGGCGCCGATGTCCTGGCTGGGCTGGACGAAGCAGTCCTCGACCAGCCGGAAACCCATCCCGCGCTCGTGTTCGACGTTCGCATTGATTCGAGCGAGGTGTTGGTCCCCGAAGCACTCCACGCCCGCGCGGATGATCCGGTTGATCACTCGCATGTTCGCAAGATCCTGCTCCAGGCGGTCGGTGAGGAGCGCGTTGAGGATCTTCCCGAACAGAAATCCAGCCGAGCGCATGTGCTCGAGCCGTTGCATGGCGAGCGGCTGCTCGATCCTGGGTGCGCCCTTGTGGCGCAGCCCGATCGACAGCACGCGGTTGGAGCCGAGACGCAGCGCGGGAGCGAGCGGCGTGTGCTGCCGCAGGCTGCCGTCACAGAAGTATGTACCCTCGACGCGAACGACGGGAAACAGGAACGGAATCGCAGCCGAAGCGAGGGCGTGCTCCGGGCCGATGCGAGCGGGACGCGCGACGAGCATCGCATCTCGAGTCCAACTCGGAACGGAGCGCTGCGGATTGTCGACGAACACGACCGTTCGTCCGGTCGCGATCTCCGTCGCGCTCACGCAGAGCGCTGCGACGCGTCCACGCTGTACGTTGCGCCGCAGTCGTCGCCACGGGATGTTCTCCACCACGAGGCGTTCGAGCGGCGTCGTGTTGAGCAGGCCGTGAACCCGGCTCGCGCCGCTGTCGATCCCGACGGACTTTCCCGTGACGAAGCCGAGCATCGTGCGGGAGAAGTTGAGCGCATCGCCGACACCGAAGCTGTACACCGTCGAGAACGACATCCTGCGCCACAGCTCGCACAGGCGGCGGATCCCCTCGTCGGGCCGGTCCGCATGGCCCGCCAGATGGCAGGCGTGCACCGACCCCACGGACGTGCCCGCGTAGATCTCGAAAGCGGGAACGAAGCCGAGCCGCTCGGCGAGCTTCCCGAAGACGAAGTCGAGAACGCCCGCCTCGTACGCGCCGCGCGCGCCACCGCCCGACAGCACGATCGCCCGGCGAATCCCCTCGCTGCACTTCTCCAACGGAAGCTCGACGCTCATGGGCGGAGAAAATACGGAAAGCCCGGGCCGGATCCTCGCACGATGCGAGGGGAGGGGTATCCGACCCGGGCACTCCCACTTGGTTCGAGCAACCCGACGCTCGAACCGTCGCAGGCCAGTGCAACGTAGGTGCCAATTCCGGGGGCGGGGCCGGCAGCTTGCCGCCGAACCGGCCGGGATCCGGTGGAGTTCTCCAATTCCGTGAATGAGGTTAATTCCCCTCTATGCGGCAGCTGATGAGCAGCTCTTGCGCAAGTCGGCGCCATTTTGCGTCTCCCCGGTGACGAGGGCCGTCGCGCCCTCGCCGGGGACGGGTACAATGGCGCCCGCCTGCGATGCAGCGCAGAGGAGAGAGGCGCGTGCGACAGTGGTTCATCCTTTCGGCCGTGGGGCGGGACCGGCCGGGCATCGTGGCGGATCTGGCGCAGCTCGTGTTCGATTCTGACGGGAACCTCGAGGACTCGCGCATGACGATCCTCGGCAACGAGTTCGCGGCGATCCTGCTGTGCTCCGGAACGGGAGAGTCGTTCGGCACCCAGCTCGCGCAAGGCGCGCGGCGACTCGAATGGGAGCATCGGCTGACCGTGTTCCTGCGGCCGCTCGAGGGCGAGCCCCGCCCACCCGTACCCGCACCCGGCATGAAGCTGTACCGGGTACAGGCGCAGGGCGAGGATCGCGCGGGAATCGTCGCACGGACCTGCCGCACGCTCGCAAACCATGGCGCGAACATCGCGGACCTCCGGTCCGAGGCGCTGCCCTCACCGACCGGCAGCCACATCTACCGCATGACGCTCGTCGCCGAGGTTCCCGATGGGCTGGAGCCAACGGACCTCGCCCACGAGCTCGATCGCGTGGGAGCGGAGCTCGGCCTGGAGATCTCGCTCGCACCCGCATGACGGCCGACGTCCTCGTCGTGGGCGGGGGGCTTGCCGGCCTCGCCGCCGCCCGCCGCTTGGAGCTCTCGGGTCTGCGCGTCACCGTGCTCGAAGCGCGAGACGAAATCGGCGGACGCCTCTGCACCCACGCCTCCCCGGGTGGAATCGGGCTCGCGAACCGGCCATCGGGGTTGCCTCGCTCGGCGCCCTGGACGGCGGCCCTCCTCGAGGAGATGGGTCTCTCGGGGACGATCGTGCGCCTACCCGTGGAACGGGTCCTGCTCGGCACCAGATCCAGGCTCGTGACTGCATCGACCGGCCTCGCCGAACATCTGCCACGGGGCCCGCTGCGCCCGCTGCGTTACCGGCGTCAGCGAACGATCCAGACGTGGCTCGGCTCGGCTCTCGATCCGGCAAAGCCCGAGTCCTCGGCACGCCTCGACGACCGCAGCGTCGCCGATCACGCGCGGGTGTACCTGGGCCGGCGCCCCCTCGACCGATGGCTCGCGCCCGCGCTCGCGACCGTCTTCGGACTCGATGCGGAGGAGACGAGCCGGGAGCTGCTGTTCACCCTGCTCGGGGCCTCGGGGGATCTCGAGATCTCGCTCCTCCATGGGCTGCCTACGTTGGCCGCATCCCTCGCCGCGAGGCTCACCGACCTGCGAACGGGAGCGCGCGTGGCTTCGGTCGAGCCCGAGGGCCGCGGAGCTCGCCTGGAGGACGGGACGACCCTCGCAGCCCGAGCCGTCGTGCTCGCGGTTCCGGCGGACGAAGCGCTGCGCCTGCTGCCCGGACCCAACCCGGCCGAGGAACGAATCCTGCGCAGCGCCCGCCGGCAAGACGCACTCCTCGTCGCCATTGCCACCCCCGGGGGGATCGAGGGCACACCGCCGCCCGTTGCATGGTTCGCCTCCGGCGCCGAGCCGGTTCTCGCAGGAAGCCTCGAGCTCGACGGCAGCCGTCCCGGAGCGGGCCGGCTGCTCGTCGCCGGCCGTTGGCTCGCGTCACGACAGGCGCAGCTCGACGACGAGGAGATCTCCCGGATCGCCCTGCAGGCGGCGGAGCGCCTGCATCCGGGAATCGCCGCGCGGACCCGCTCGTCTGCCGTGCTGCGGCTTCCTCGCCACATGCCCTGCTTCGAGCCAGGACGATTCCGCGCCATCGCGCGCCTGCACTCCGAGGCCGCGCGCCGACCCGGTCGCAGGGTCGTCCTCTGTGGCGACTGGCTCGTCGGACCCCACGCGGAGGGTGCGATCGCGAGCGCCGAGCGCGCCGCGCGCGACGTGCTCGCGCACACCGCTGCGGCTTCGTAACGCCTAGTGCGAGAGCCGGGCCACGGTAACCCCGTTCCCACCCTCTGCGGGTTCGCCCGGGCGGATCTCGACGACCTCGGGAACCTCGCGAAGCCACGCCCGCACCGCGGAGCGAAGCGCGCCCGTGCCGTGGCCGTGGACGAAGCGCACCGCGGGGACCCCATGCCCGAGCATGCGGTGCAGATGGGACTCGGCGCGATCGAGCGCCTCGTCGACACGCAGGCCTCGCAGATCGCACTCGACGTCGATCGACTCGTCGGGCCCGGCTCGCTCGATGTCGATCGCGCCAGCGCGAATCGGTGCGGGCATGGATGATCCGGGGCGGCGGCTCGCACGCACGCGGGAAGCGGGAACCGTCATCCTCACGCTTCCCGCGCGCACGACGACCCGATCCGGCGCGGCCGAGGCCTCGACGACCACGACCTCACCACGTACACCCTCGAGTGTCACCCTGTCCCCGGGTGCGAGCGCACCTACTGGTTCCGGATCGACCGCGCGAGCGCAACGCGAATCCTCTTGGCGCCAGACGCGAACCGCTTCGAGATCTTCGCGGATCCGTGCCAGGCGATCGCGCGCTGCGTTCGCCGCGCGTCCTTCCTCTTCGGGCTCACCGCGCTGTCGTGCGCGCTGCAGCGCTCGCACGACCTCGGCGATCTCGCGCCGCGCGTCCCGGTACGCGGTCTCGATCGTGGCATCGAGCGCGTCGAACCCCTCCTCGCGCGCGCGTCCCAACCGCTCGATGCGCTCCTCGTAGTCGCGGCGCAGGGCCTCGCTTCGATCCCGGGCCTCGCGCGTGGAGCGCCGCTCCGACTCGAGCTCCGCGCGCAGCTCCGAGAGAATCCGGAGCAGATCCTCGACACGGCGCTCCTCCCCGTCGAGGAGCGAGCGGGCGCGCTCCACCACCTCGACGGGAAGTCCCATCCGCTCCGCCACGTAGAGCGCCGCGCTCGCCCCGGGCACCCCCACGTGCAGCCGATACGTGGGCCGCAAGGTGCGTGCATCGAACTCCGCGCTCGCGTTCACGAAGCGCGGATCGGCTCCCCCGAGCTCCTTGAGCCGTCCGAAGTGCGTCGTCGCCACCACCCACGCTCCGCGCTCCACGAGCGCCTCGAGCGCCGCCTGTGCGAGCGCCGCTCCCTCGCCGGGGTCCGTGCCCTCGCCCACCTCATCGAGGATCACGAACGTGCGCCCGTCGGCATGCTCGAGGATCCTCGCGAGATGGCGCATGCGCGCCGAGAACGTCGACAGACCCGCGCGCAGATCCTGGTCGTCCCCGATGTCGGCGTGCACGCGATCGACGAGCGGAAGCGCGCTTCCCTCGGCGCATGCGCAGTGAAGCCCCGCACGCGCACCGAGCATCGCCAGACCAAGCGCCTTCGCCGCCACGGTCTTGCCGCCGGCGTTCGGCCCCGAGACGAGCAGTCCCCGTGCCTGCGGCGCCAGGACGAAGTCGCTCGGCACGACCTCGTCGGGGCCGAGCCCGGCATCGAGCAGCAGAAGCGGATGACGCAGCTCGCGAAGGCGAAGGGGCGCATCCTCGGCGGTCTCCGGCTCCACCGCCCGAAGCCGCCGTGACAGCCGTCCGCGGGCCCAGGCCACGTCGAGCGCCTCGAGCGTCGCACCGAGCGCGTCGAGCCGCGGGTGCTCTGCGCCCACCGCCTCGCCGAGCTCGCGCAAGAGCCTCGCCACCTCGCGCTCGACCTCGGTGCGCACCAAGCGCAGCTCGTTGCCTTCCTCGACGACCCCCTCGGGCTCGACGAACACCGTGGTGCCGCTCGCAGAGACATCGTGGACGATCCCTCGCACGCGCGATCGCGCCTCGGCCTTCACGGGCAGGACGGGGCGTCCATCCCGAAGCGCGACGAAGCGGTCGCGCAGATGAAGCTCGAGCTCGCGGCTGCGCAGGAGCGCCTGCATGCGCCGCTCGATCCGCGTCTCGAGCTCGCGCGCCCGCGAGCGCAGCCTTCGCAGCGCGGGGCTCGCATCCTCGCGCACGTCGCCGTCCGGCGTCACCACCCGTTCGAGGGTTCGAGCCAATGCGCCGAGATCGGCCATCGTCTCGGCAAGCGCCCACAGACGTGGAGCCGCGCTCCTTCGCCTGTCGAGAAACGACCTCACGCGTGCACCCGCGCGCACGGTGGCGAGGACGTCTGCGAAGGCCCGCGCGCCGGGCGCCCGTCCGCGCCGCAGCGAGGCAAGCGCATCGCGCAGATCGACGACTCCCGCGAGCGGGAGCTCCTCGCCGGCGTCGATCAGGCGACGCGCTTCCGAGGTCTCTTCCAGGCGCGCGAGCGCAGCCCGACGGGTCGGCTGGAACAGATCCCCACGACACGCCTCGGCACCACGAGAGGTCGCCGCCTGCTGCGCCAGCAAGTCCGCCAGCCGCGGCCACTCGAGACGATCGAGGCTGGCGCGGTCGCAATCGAATGCCATGGGCGCGGATCGTAGCGCTGCGCGTTCGTTGCGCCTTCAGGAGCCAGCAACCGCGGCCGATCTCCAGCTCGATTCAACACGAAATCCCGGGGACTCGCATGCACTCGTGCGACACATCGAAGTGGCGATCCCGGGCCCGACGCGAGGGGGTCCTCCGCTTTGGAGCGGCGCAAGCTCGGTGAGATCCTGATCGATGCCGGCGTGATCGACGAGCACCAGCTCGAGATCGCCATCGCCGAGCGCGATCGCGTCGGCGGCCGGCTGGGAAGGATCCTGGTCGACCTGGGCCTCGCCACCGAGGACGCGATCAGCCGCGCGCTAGCGTCGCAGAGCGGAGTCGAGCACTGCGACCTCGACCGCACCGAGCTCGATCCGGCTGCGCTCGCCCTCGTCCCCGAGGACGTCGCTCGCCGCCTCCAGCTGATCCCCGTTCGCCTCGAAGACGATTCGATCGTCGTCGCCATGGCGGTACCTACGAACATCGTCGCCATCGACGAGGTCGAGCGCATCGCAGACCGCTTCGT
Organism: uncultured Myxococcales bacterium; assembly: GCA_964582775.1. Lineage (GTDB taxonomy): Bacteria > Myxococcota_A > UBA9160 > SZUA-336 > SZUA-336 > CAZOTO01. Next base: position 6,559 of record CAZOTO010000058.1, on the reverse strand, counting down.
GCGCGTGGTCTCCGCGAGCCGCCGGCAGGTCTTTCGCACGATCGATCGCGCCTATGCGGAGCACGGACAGGCCGCGAACACCCTGGAGCGTGCGATCCGTGCCGCCACGGCGGAGCTCGAGAGCGAGGACTCCGAAGGGGGATCCCACGGTGTCATTGCGCTCTTCGACGAGATCCTCGCCGCGGGGATCCGGCGCGAGACGACCGATGTCCACCTCGAGCCGGATCAGAACGTGGTACGCGTGCGCTACCGGATCGACGGTGCACTCGTGCAGGGCCCCACGCTTCCCGTGAGCCTGGCCGCGCCGTTCGCCGCGCGCGCCAAGGTCATGGCGGGCATGAACATCGCCGAGTCCCGGCTTCCGCAGGACGGAAAGATCCGTTTCGACTTCGAGGGACGGAAGATCGATCTGCGCGTCTCGACGTTTCCATCCGTCCATGGCGAGAGCGTCGTGCTCCGCGTGCTCGACACCTCGCGGCAGCAGTTCTCGCTGGCAAACCTCGGGTTGTCCGCGGTGGACCAGGCGCGGCTCCGCCACGGCATCGCTCGGCCCAACGGCCTGATCCTCGCGGCCGGACCGACGGGAAGCGGAAAGACGACCACCCTGTATGCGCTGCTGCGCGCGATCGACTGCACGCATCGCAAGGTGATCACGCTCGAGGATCCGGTGGAATACGGCATCCCTCTCGTGACCCAGTGCCAGATCAACGAGAAGGCGGGGCTCACCTTCGGCACCGGCCTGCGCTCGATCCTGCGCCACGATCCCGACGTGATCCTGGTGGGCGAGATGCGCGACTCCGAGACCGCATCGCTCGCCCTGCGGGCCTCGCTCACGGGACATCTCGTGCTGTCCACCCTGCACACGAACGACGCCGTGCGCACAATCTCGCGCCTGCGGGACATGGGCGCCGAGCCGTTCCTCATCGCGAGCTGCCTCGAAGCGGTGATCGCGCAGCGGCTCGTGCGGCGAGTATGCGCCGACTGCGCAGGTCCATACGATCCGGACCCGGTCGAGCTCGAGGCTCTCGGGTTCGCGCCCGGCACCTCGGGCAAGTTCGCGAAGGGAATGGGCTGCGATCGCTGCAACGAGACCGGCGTGCGCGGCCGCGAGGCGGTGTTCGAAATCCTGCCGGTCACGAGCGAAGTCGCCCACGCGATCGCCGAGGAGGCGCCGCTCGCCGTACTGCAGGCCGCCGCGCTCTCGGCGGGGATGCGCAGCTTCCAGCACGCCCTGCAGCAAAAGGCGCTCGAGGGGCGGATTCCCCTGGAAGAGCTCGCGCAGGCAGGGACGGAGGCCTGAACGTGCCGCGATTCACCTATCGAGCACGCGATCTGCAGGGCCACGCCATCGACGGCGTGGCGACGGCCCTCGATGAGCACGACCTCGACCGCATGCTCGAATCCCAGAGCCTCGTCCTGGTCGACGCGCGAACCGTGAAGGGCGCGCGCGGCCGCGCCGTGGCTCCACGGGCGCGCATCGACTTCTGCTATCACTTGGCGATCGCCGTCGAGGCGGGCATCCCCCTGGTCCAGGCCCTACGCGACCTGCGGGAACAGAATCCCGGCTCCTTCGGCGAAGTGCTCGCAGACGTGATCCTGCGCATCGAATCCGGCTCGGGGTTCTCGGAGGCGTTGGCCGAGCATCCGAGCGACTTCCCACCCCTGCTGCGCGCAGCCATCCGCGCCGGCGAGACCTCGGGAAAGCTCGACCAGGTCCTGCGCGATCTGGTTCGCCACCTGGAGTGGAGAGAGGACCTGCGCCGCCAGGTGCGCTCCGCGATCGCCTATCCCTCCGTCGTCCTGCTCGGGCTCGTGGCCCTTCTCGGTGTGATCGCCGTGTACGTCCTGCCGACCTTCCTCGGCCTGTTCGTCGCGCTCGGCGTGGAGCTGCCGCTCGCCACGCGGCTGATCGTCGCGGGCTACGAGATCCTCTCCTCGCATGGGTCGGCGCTGCTCCTCGCCGGCGTGGCCGCGGCGGCTGCGCTCGTCTTCTACGGCCGGACCGGACCGGGACGCAATCGCATCGACGCACTCCTCCTTCGCATTCCGGTGATCGGAGACCTCGTCACGATGATCGAGGCCTCTCGCTTCGCGCACAACCTGGGCTTGCTGTTCGCATCGGGCCTTCCGATTCCGCGCTGCCTCGAGATGGTGTCGGAGATCCTCCAGAACCACACCCTGCGGCGCGCCGTGCTCACCGCACGAGAGGCACTCGATCGAGGCGAACGCCTGGCCGACGCCATCGGGCGTAGCGAGCTCATGCCCGTGGTCGTGAGCCGCATGATCGCCATCGGAGAAGAATCGGGCCGCCTCGATCAAGCGCTCGAGCGCGCCGCCGCGTTCTACGACCGGGAGGTGCCCGTCCGCATCGAACGGCTGCTCCTCGGCTTCAACACCTCGGTGCTCGTGGCTCTGGGTGCCACGCTCGCGATCATCGCACTGGCCGTATTCGTTCCGCTCTACTCCATGCTGGGGAATCTCGTTGCGCAGTGACCGAACGAACCGATCGACACGCACGCGTGTCGCGCGATCCGCAGGTGCGAGATCCGGACACCCATGGATCGCGGCCCGCGAGGGCTTCTCGCTCATCGAGGTCCTCGTGGTCCTTGCGCTCATCTCGCTCGCCATGGGAGCCCTGGCACCGCTGGCGATCCGGCAGGTGAAGGCCAGCCAGGAGGAGCGGACGAGGAAGCAGCTCGAGCGGATCTACACCGGGATGTACGGAGATCCCTCGCACGGCAACTTCGGCTACCTGGGAGACATGGGCAGACTGCCTGTCTCGCTGGTCGATCTGAACCAGCGAGGCAGCCAGCCGTCCTTTGCGATCGACGCGTCCTACGGGCTCGGCGCCGGATACAACGGTCCGTACGCACCGCACGCGAATGCCGCCTTCGTGGACGCCTGGGGCTCGACGCTGCAGTACGCACCGGGAGTCGCGCAGGTGCGGAGCTCCGGACCGGATCGCGCGTTCGGGACGGCGGACGATCTGGTCCATCCCCTGCAGGCACCGCCCACGACGGCAGCCCTGAGCATCTCCGTGCGTGGCATCCCCAACGACGGAGGTCCGCCAGAGGATCTCACCTCCTCGGACGTCGCGGTATACGTGGCGCGCGTCGCCGACGGCACGCGCGGCGACGTCGTCGCAAACGGCACCGGTCCGTTCTGGGTCACGAGCCTTCCCCTTGGCCTGCAGGGGATTCGAGCCATCGGGCAGGGCTCGTACTCGGGATCGACCGCGAGATCCGTCATCTCTCTCGTCCACGGCTCTCACAGCCATACGCTCGTGTTGAGGCAGCCCTAGCATGATCGCGCGAGGTGCACCGAGGATTCGCTCGCAGCTCGCCCGATGGGCAGGAAGGCGGCACCTGTGCATCGACGTGCGCGAAGGGTGCGCGCACTGGACGCTCGCTCGCGCAACCCGCACGGGCTTGCGCCCGCTGGAGTACGGCCGCGTCGACCGCGCACACGGCGAGAGCGATGCCGTGCTCGTCCAGCGCCTGTCCGCGGCACCCATGGCGCGAGGCGCGCGCATCGAGCTCGCCGTGCGTTCCGGAGACATCGAGCACCGGCGGATCGATCTGCCGCCGCTCGGAGCGCGCGAGATCGCACGGGTGGCCAAACGGCGCGCCGGTGAGCTGCGCGCGGCCGCGCGCGAATGCGATCGCATCGTCGACTCCGTCACGTCTCGCAGCACGAGGGGCGGCGCGATCTGGCTCTGCTCCGGGCGGATCGAAGGCTCGCCGGCGGCCGCGGTCGTCGAGGTGCTGGGACCGCGTCTGCATCGACTCACGAGCCGCAGCCTCGCGCTGGGCAACCTCGGGCGAGTCCTTCCTCCCCTGCCGGACGGTGCGCTCACGGGGATCCTCGATCTCGATCGAGAATCCGGTCTGTGCGTGATCGCCGACGCGGACGGCTGGTTGTTCGGACGCCAGATCGCGCTCAAGTTCGCGGGGGATCGACGCGCGCGCGGCTTCACGGCCTCCGAGGAGAACGAGGCCGGCCCGGGCCCCGGGGAGCGAAGGCTCGGCTGGGGGGCCCGCATCCGCACCGAGCTCGCACGCACCTTCCGCTACATCGAGAGCGAGCTCGGAATGGGACGCGTCGCGCGGGTCGTCGTTGCCGGAGACTCCTCGGCCCTCTCCCCACTCGCCGCCGCACTCGCCGCGCAGCTCGACCTCCCCGTCCAGCTCCTGCCGGATGCGCTGGCCGACACCCCGATGCGAGGGGTTCCGCCCGGGGCCGCCGTCGCTGTCGGCCTGGCCTGCGCTCCGGCGTCGGAGGGCGCGAATCTGCTTGCGCTTCCGGTGCGCAGGCGCAGGGACGAGATCCTCCTCCGCCGTCGGCTCGCGGCGGGACTCGCCGGCGTGATCGGGATCGGTGCCGCAGCCGCTCTCGCCGTGTCGCTGCGCGTCGGCGCGATGGAGGATCGGATTCGCGAGCTGGAGAGCCGCTGGCAGCAGACGGCCCCGGATCGGGCCCGGCTCGCACACGCCGTCGCGATGCGGGAACGTCACCGTGCGCTCGCGCGCGCGCTCGGAGCGATCCACCGCCCCGAACCGTCGTGGGGACACCTGCTCGAGGTACTCGGTCGGGTCGCCCCGGACCGGCTCTTCGTGCACCGGCTCGCGGCGGGATTGGAAGAGGACGTGTGGCGCACGACGATCCTGGTCGAGGCGAATGCGTCGAGCATCGCGGAGGGAGCGCAGACCGTGGTCTCGTTCTCGCGCGACGTCGCGGACGCCTCCGTGATCGAGCTCGACGAGGTCGTGCGCGAGAATCTCGCGGATCGCCCGGCCGGGGTGGCGACTCGCGACGAGGCCGTCCGCTTCCGGCTGCAGGGACGGCTCGCGCCGCTCGCATCCGAAGCGGGCATCGCGAGCCCCATCGATGCCCGGAGCTCGAACCGCAGGGACTCGGTGGAGGGCTCCCCCGATGCGTGACCGACCGTTGCTCCCCACGCCCGCGAGCACCGCTCTGGTGGCCGCAACCACACTCGCGATCGCTCTCGGCCTCGCGCTCGTCACGGGGCCCCTGCAGCGCAAGCTCGACGACGCATCCGCACGGCTGGGTCGCCAAGCCGAACGCATCGCGGAGTGGGAGATGCGCCGAGGCACCGTCGAGGGCATCGGAGCGGACTTCCCCGACAGCGTGCGCAGGGACTGGGAGCGGTTCGCCGATCGGACACCGCTCCATGTCGACGGCCCCGAGGCCATGGCCCGGCTCGCGATGGCGTTCCAGATTCCCGGCGTTCGGGATCTCGACGTGGAGCCGCGGCTCGCCACGGAGGAAGACGGCGGGGCTCTACCGCGGATCCCGGTCGAGAATCCGGACGGAACCGAACAGTGGCGGCTCGTGGGATCGGCCTATCTCGTGCGCTTCCGAGCGAGCTACACCGATCTGCGGCACGTGCTCGAGGATCTGCGCACGAGACGCATCCCGGCTCGCATCGAGCGCATCGAGCTCGGACGCGAGGGAACCGACGTCGCGGTGCGTCTACTCGTAACCGCGTTCAGCCGCGAAGAGGTCGCGTCGTGACGCGCCGTTGGGTTCCCATCGTGCTCACGCTGGGCGCAGTCGCCACGATCGCCAACGTGGTCGTCTACTCCCGCGCACTCGAACCACCGACGCCACCCGGGGCCACGTCCGAAGAGTCCGACGAAGAACCCACCGACGAGGGCGTGTCGGCGAGTCCCCCGCTGGATCCCGTCGACGTCGCGGCGGTTCGCAGCGACCTGGAGCGCTGGCCTGGACCGGGGCGCAGTCCCTTCCTCTCGAGGATCGAGGCCCTCTCCGTGCGTGCCGATGAACGAGCCGGGAGAAACGCGGGGCCGGACGCTCGCAACGGCAGCCGCGAGCCATGGAGGGTGGAGGGAACGATGTGGAGCTCGAATCGGCGCATCGCTTGGATCGACGGCTCCCCGCGTTCGGAAGGGGATTGGCTGAGGGGATATCGGATCGAACGGATCGACGTCGACACCGTGGTCCTTCGCCGCGGAACCGACGAGTGGATCGTACCCGTCGCCCAGAGGCAACCCGTCGAGGAGGCGGCGACGGATGCGCCTGATCGGGCAGAGGAGGCTCTGCCATGAGCGGATCCATCCATGCACCCTCGTTGCGCGGGATCGCCTTGATCCTCGTCGGCGTCACGAGTCTCCTGGGATGCGCGACGAAGCGGGACGAGCCCATGCTCGCCACGCCCGAGCCCACACCCGTCCTCGAGCCACCTGACATCGAGCCACGCGTCGTCTCGAGCCCCAGGACCGACGTGCGACCCGCGGCGGTGCGTCTGCTCGAGCGGACGCGATTCACGCTCACGATCCAGGACGGCGATCTTCGATCGGTCCTGCTCGGAATCGGCCGGGACAGCCCACTCAACGTGGTCGTCGCTCCCGATGTCGTAGGGCGGGTGACCGCCGATCTGAAGGACGTATCGCTGCTCGAGATCCTGGATCAGATCGTGCTCCCACGCGGCTATCACTACGAGGTGCGCGGGAACCTGGTCCGTGTGTTTCGAAGCGAGCTGCAGACGCGCACCTACCGCGTGGAGATCGAGGTCGAG
>CAZOTO010000057.1:0-17609 GCA_964582775.1 uncultured Myxococcales bacterium | reverse complement strand
CCCGCAGTGTCCCCTCCTGCAGCGCGAGCGCGGCCGAAGGGCGATCTGCGCGCAACCGGTGGTAGCCCTCGCGGGTGAGGACCCGCACGGCCGAAGGCTCCACGGCCACGACATCGCACGCCCGCGTCCCGATCGAGACCAGGCTGGCCGCGCCGATCGCTTCGCCGGCGCCGAGCTCACCGAGGCTCTGCCCCCCGAGTTCGATCCGCACCCGGCCCTCGGTGACGAGCAACAGCTCGCTCGCCTCGTCCTCCGCCCGGAACAGCGTCTCGCCCGCCTCGTGACGGCGCTCCTCGAGAACGTCCGAGAGAGCGGCGAGATCGTCGGCGGAGCACTCCGCGAGCAGGTCGAATCGGCGCAGGGAATCGATCACGGCAGCATCCTCACGAACAGCCGCCGAAGGGTCTCGAGCTGCTCCCCGGACGGCCCCGCAGGAAGGACGAATACCGAGCCGGCGCCCAGATGAACGAGCTGCTCCCTCGCCTGCGGCGAGAGCGCACCGGAGAGCGCGGGCTGGAAGAGCTGGACGACGCGTCCTCCCATCGACTCGAGATCGGCGAGAACACCCTGCGTCGCCTCGAGCGCCGTACCGAATGGCCCGCTGGGGAGCACGACGGCGCCGAGCATTCCGTACGCCGCAACGCTCCAGAGCGGGCGATAGACCTCGTCCGCCGGAACGTGGATCAGCCGCAGGACGAGTCCATCGCCGAGCAGGAAGTGGCCCAAGGACACGAGCCCACCGCTTCGCTCGGACTGCTGCACGCGCAGATCGGCGATGAAATCCGCGCTCGTTCGCAATACGTCGACGAAACCTCGAGCCATTCGCGCATCCGCGCTCGACACCAGCAGCTTCACGACGGTTCCCTGGCGCGGCCTCTGCGCAGACACCCACTCGCGCAGCCTTCGTACCTGGGAGGCCGAGAGGGTGCAGGATCCGTCGGAGCCCGGGGTGGCCTCGGCAGATCCCCTCTGCACGTCGATCTCGACGGTTCCACGCGCGATCAGGTCCAGGACCGCACGGCCGACCTGATAATCGGGATACGAGCAGTGATCCACGACCTCGCCCAATCGCCCACGAGACGCGATCGCGTCGACGACCTCCCGCGTGAGCGGATGATCCTCGGTCTGGATCTGCGCTTCCGGCCGCGCGACGCAAAGCCGCACGTCCAGTCCCGGTAGCTCCGTCCGGAGCTTGTCCCACTCGTCCTTCTGGCGCATGCCCTCCATCAGGAGCATCCGCACGGGCTTCTGGATGTGTCCGCTCGACGCGACCTCACCGGGCAGGAACTCGAATCGCCCCTCGCGCCAGACGAGAATGCGGTACAGCGCCTTCTCGCCGGTGATCACGGTTCCATCCGCAAGGGGCACGGAAGCGTCGACCACGTTTCCGCGGTGCACGAGGATCGACCCGGAGCCACCCGAGCCCTCGCGGGAGATTCGAAGCGTCCCGCTCCTCGCATTCATCTGGAAGATCTGCAGGAGATCGGCGATCGAAATCTGCGAGAGCTTCCCCTCGATCTCGCTGTTGGAACGGATCTCCCCGAATCGAGCCGCTCGCTCGAGGATGGCATCGATGTGATCGAGGACATCTTCCTCGTGCCAGGGAGCGACCACCGTGGAGTCGCGGGAGTCCATGGAGATCGGTGCATCGAGCTCGTCGTGCACCAGGAAGACGAAGCTCGCACCCCGGGTTCGTGGATTTCCCCGCAGGATCTCCGCGAGACGGACGCCATCGATCACGGGCAGATCGATCGGGCAGATCACGACGTCGGGAATGCGCTCGAGCGCCTTCTCCAGCGCTGCCGCACCATGGCCGGCACGTTCGACCGAGAGATCCCTGGCCAGACATGCGTCCGTCACCGCCTTCGCCCGAGCTGCGTCGTGGTCTGCAATGAGTGCACGCATCGGACGGCCCTATCCCCGCACCCCGAAGCCGATCTCGGAGCGCAGTCGAAAGGTCATGTGCTCCACGAGGACCGGATCCGAGGAGTGGTAGATCCGCCGCCTTCCGCTCTCCTCGGATGGACCTGCGACCAGCACGTACGGAGGCGCTTCGCCGAAGCGAACGATCCAGGTCGTGTCGAGCGGCACGTCTGCCGGCAGGGGGAGCGCCGTGAGGTTCGGGCCCGACGGGATCGTATCGCCGTCGTTCGCAAGGAAGACATCGGTCGCCGTCTCCATGTCTCCCAGAGCCACGAGCGGTCCCAAGAAAGCAGCCCGGTCGGGACCGGGCGCCACGAAGAGCAACCCCCGATCCCGCGGCCGCGTGGAGAGCTCGCCGATCAGGAGCTCCGCAGCCTCGGAGACGAGATCGGCCGGAGCATCCACCCCGTGGGCCAACAGCCGCGCCCCGATCTCGGCAAGCGGTGTTCCCGCGTCGATTCCGATCTGGCGCACGACGCTGCGCTGGTCGTGGCGCGCTCGGGAGACCGCCTTGGCGACGAGCGACTCGAAGCTCTCGCCATCGAGAGGAAAGCATGCGACCCCGAGGGCGGGCTCCAGACCGATCCCCCGCTCCCGCAGCGTCGCGCGGACTCTTTGGCCGATCCTGCGCTTGAGGACGACTCCGCCCACCGGATCTGCATCCGTCACCAGGATCCAGAGCCACTGTCCATTCTCGCTCGCCAGCACGTCCGTCGTCCGCAACGCCCGCCGCACGCAGTCGGTGAGGTGGGCCAGGACCTCCCCGGGACGCTCGGTCGCGGAGTCGAGATCCTCGAGGTCGATGCAGAGCAGCGCCAGGCGGCGTCCGTAGCGCTGCGCCTTCTGGATCTCGGTGCGCGTCACCTCTTCGAGGAAGGCGCGCGACGGGCGACCCGTGCGATGGTCGAGAAAGCTCGAAGCCAGCAAGCGTTCGCGCTCGCGAGCCACCGAGAGTGCCAGGGCACCCATCGCAGCGAGCTTCGTGCATCCCTCTGCGCACGGCTCGGTGAACCCACCCTCCCCGGGGGAAGAGAGGCCTGCGACCCCTTCGAGCCGGCCCTCTCTCGACAATGGGACGAACAGGACGGGATCGCCCTTCTCGGGGGCATGGACGATCGCGGATCCGGAGCGAAGCGCCGCATCGATCTCCACCGACGGGGGCACCCAGCTCTGGCAGGGCTCCTCCGAGTCCAGGATCCCGCTCTGCGCAATCGCGACGAGCCCGCTCGGATCCTCTCCCGGCGTGCGCGCACCCCAGATCACGCCCGCGCGCGCACCCGACTCGCTGCACAGCATCTCGAGCAATGCGCTCGCGACCGAGCTCGCGTCCGGGAGTCCGAGCAGGCCGAATCCGCGCTCGTAGAGCGCAATCCGGCCCATGAACTCCAGGTTCTCGCTCACGAGGCGCACCTGTTCCGCACGCACCCGTCGTCGATCGAGGAGCGAGCGGATCGTTCGCACGAGGTTCTCTCGCTCGATCGGCTTCAGGAGGTAATCCGAAGCCCCGCTCTTCATCGCCTCGACGACGGAGCGCGGATCACCGACACCCGAGACGACGATGACGTCCTGCTCCGCACGAAGGCCGTGGATGCGCGACAACAAGGCGATGCCGTCCGTATCCGGCATCACCAGGTCCATGATCACGAGGTCGAAGGGACCGCGGTGCCGTAGACAATCGAGCGCCGAGGCCTCGCTTCCGGCGGACACGACCTCGTACCCCTCCTCCGAGAGGAGTCCCTCGAGAAAGCTCCGGAAATAGAGCTGATCATCGATCGCGAGAATTCGCGCCTTCGCCGCCAAGACCTCTCCACCGGCGGGGAAACCCCTGGATCCGCGCCCCCTTCGCATCGCCGACCGGACATCCACCGTTGCGCATCCAGCGTTCGGGATTCGCCGCGGGCCGCGGGCGGTCGGTGGGCCCCGCGGACACACGACCTCGACCTCGTACGCTGCCGAACGCTCTCCCCGACACTCTTCGGCACTCTACGCGATTTCTTGCAGATGCGGTGCGCGTGGGATCAAGCGGGGCGAGAGAACAACAGGGGAAGCTCGAGACTCTCGCTCTCGCCCCCTGCCCCCAGCGCAACACCGACGAGCGAGTGCGGAGTGGCCGCAGCGATCCGGACATCGACGATGCGTCCCGCCTCGATGACGTTGCTCGCGCGGAAGTTGACGACACGGTGGTAGGGACAACGCCCCTGCACCTGATCCCCCCCGTGGCGACTCGTTCCCGTCACGAGCACGCTCGTTCGCGTACCGACCCGCCGCTGATGCGCCTCCATCGTGTGCGCGGCCTGCAATGCCTGCAGACGCTCGAGCCTCTCCTGAGCCAACGCGGGGGCGATCGGTGCGAGGCCTCGTCGCTGCGCGGGGGTGCCCGGCCTCTCGGAGTACTTGAAGGAGAAGCTGTCCGCGAAACCAACCTCCTCCATCAAGCTCAACGTCTGCTCGAAGTCGTCGTCCGACTCTCCCGGAAATCCAGCGATGAAGTCCGTCGTGATCGCGAGATCCGGGCGCACGCCCCGCAGGTGCCGGATCCGCGCGAGGAACTCCTCGCGGGTATACCGGCGGTTCATGGCCTCGAGGATCCTCGTCGATCCGCTCTGGACGGGAATATGGACATGGGGGCAGAGCTCGGGCAGCTCTCCATACAAGGTGACGAGATCCGGCGTGAAGAAAATCGGATGCGGACTCGTGAAGCGGATCCTCTCGATTCCGGAAACCGAGGCCACCTTCCGGATCAGCTCCGCAAAGGGAATCTCCCCGTCTCGCATGCCTGGACGCGGCCGCCCATACGCATTCACGGTCTGTCCGAGCAGCGTGATCTCGACGACTCCGCACGCGGCGAGGCCTTCGACTTCGGCCAGGATCGACGCGCTCGGCCGACTCGTCTCGCGCCCCCGTGTGCGAGGCACGACGCAGTACGTGCAGAAGAGATCGCACCCCTCCATCACCGTGACGAACGCGCGGCCCGGAGTCGTCGAGGAATACGCGGGGTGGCGCTCGGGAAGGTCGAAACGCGCATCGCGATCCGCGTCGAAATCCACGAGCACGCGGCGCTCGCTGCAGCGGGCCGCTTCCACCATCTCGGGTAGATGCACGATGTTCTGCGGTCCGAACACGAAGTCGAGCGCAGGGAAACGTCGCATCAGCTCCGCGCCCTCCTGCTGCGCGACACACCCACCGACGCCAACGATCAGCTCCGGCTCGATTGTCTTGCGCAGGAGAAGGAGACCGAGTTCGGAGTAGAGCTTGTGCTCGGCGCGCTCTCGCACGGAGCATGTGTGGACGAGCACGATCTGTGCGTCGCTCGCGGTCCGGGCAGGCACATATCCGCAGTGCAGGAGAAGGTTCGACATCTTCTCGCTGTCGTGCTGGTTCATCTGGCACCCGAAGGTGTGGATGTGGAATCGACCGATCATGGCGTCGTCACGTTACCCCCGGGAATCGATGCACTCCAGAAGGGGATCCGTCCTCACACTGAGTAAATAAATAGCGGAAATTGCATAAATAAAGGAATAACGACCGGTCAGAAGAAAACGTTTGACATCGAGAAGTGCCCGGCATACTCTCGGGTCGTTGGCGCTCGACCGGCCCCCTGCAGAGCAGACCGCAGAGAATCATCCGGTACGCCGATCAGGGGGGATCGAAGGAGCGCCACAGAGGAAGAAGGATTTTTATGGAGAAGGCGGTGGAGAAGGCATTTCTGCTTTGAAATGTCCAACCTCTCACCCCCCACAAGTGATCCACCGCCCTCTCCGACCCATCGACGACCCTCGGCCAGCACGGCCGGGGGTCGTTCGCTTTGGGGACCACCGCGGCGGCTGCGCGCAACCCGCTCCAGCCTAGAGAACGAGGCGGTCGACCAGAGCGGAGAGCTGACGCAGGTTGCGACATTCCTCGGCGACGTCGATGTAGGGCAGGTACTTGTCCATGACACTGTCGCCGAATCCCCAGGACGATCGGGCCTCGGGATTGATCCAGATCACGTTCTTCGCCTTGCTCTGGATCTCGCGCAGGCACCACGCCTTGGGGTCGCTGTAGTTGTTGCGGGCATCCCCGATCACCACCACCGTCGTGCGTCGATCGAGCACCGCCAGGTGGTCGCGCCAGAAGACGTGGAACGCCTGACCGAAGTTCGATCTCGTGTAGGCATTGATCACGCCCCCGCCCTCGAGCGCCTCGTCGAGCGCATCGAACAGGTCCCTCTCACGGAACAAGCGGGTCACCTCTCCGAGCTCGGCGACGAAGACGTAGCTGCGGATATGCGTGAACAGCTCGTGCAGGCTGTACGAGAACTGCAGGAAGAACCGCGAGACGTTCGCGACGGAGCTGGAGACATCGCAGAGAACGACGAGCTTCGGCTTCTCCTTGCGCCGTCGGCGCAGCACGATCTCGAACGGGACCCCGCCATGGGTCATGTTCCGCCGCATCGTCGCCTTGAGGTCGAACGTCCCCCTGCGCTCCCGCTTCCGGCGCAGGTTCACGATGTTCTTCATCTTCTGCGCGAGGCGGGCCACGATCTCCCGCATGCGCGCGACGTCTTCCTGCGTCAGGTTGAAGAAGCTCTTCTCGCGCAGGCTCTCACGCCGAAGCCTCTCGACGAACTCGGGGGAGTTCTTGTCGAGCTCTCGCTCCGCGAGCTGGCGAGCCGCGTTGCGGAGTGCATCGCGAATGGCGCCGAAGAGCTGGGAGAGCGCCTCGATGGACTCCTCCGGGAAGCCGCGTTCGCGGAGCTGGTCGAGAAGACTTCGTAGCTCCTCCCCTGCTCCATCGAGGTTCATCTGCTCGACGATCCGCCGGCCGAAGAATCCGACCTGGAGGATGTTCCGGATTCCTTCGACCCCGGCATTCTCCCCCGCCCGGAGGATCATCTGCTCGAGGGCGTTCGCATCGAGGGAGAGCATCGCCCGCGCGAGCTCCCCGAGGTCGAGATCCATCCCCTCGAGGGCCTCGTGGAGTCGGCCGAACAGTCCGTCGAGATCGAGCCCCTCGATCTTCCCCAATGCCCGATCGAGTTCGGTCCGCAGCCGATCGTGGAACCCCGACCAGTACAGGTCGAACAGGCGATCGTACGTGTCCACGTCATCCGAGCGCTTCACCAGGGTGGCGCGAAGCGCGTCGCGAAACAGCTCCCGATCGTCGAGCGACAGCTCGTCGATCGCACGAAAGGCATCGAGCGTCTCCGCCACCGAAACGCGAACCCCCGCGCCACGCAGCAGATTCGCGAACTCGACGATTTTCTTCTCCACGCCGGGACCCGCCCGCAGGAGCTAGTGGAGCACGCTCTTCTTTGCCGGCGTGCTCACGACTTGCGGCTTCTCCGCCGCCGCTTCGGCCGCCTTGCGCTCGAGCAGTGCCGCCAGCTCGGTCTGCGCCTTCCGGATGTCACCCTGGTGCTTCAGGATGATGTTGAGAGTCGCATTGACCACCTCGGGCTCCAACCGGTCGGCGTTCAACACCAGCAACGCCCGGGCCCAGTCGAGGGTCTCCGAGATGGAGGGCGTCTTCTTCAGGTCGAGCTTCCGAATCCGGTGCACGAACTCCACGATCTCGCGAGCGAGCCGCTCGGAGATGCCCGGGACCTTGAGCTCCAGGATCCGAAGCTCCGCCTCCTCGCCGGGGAAGTCGATGTGCAGGTGCAGGCAGCGGCGCTTGAGGGCATCACTCATCTCGCGGGAATCGTTCGAGGTGAGGAACACCAACGGAATGCGACGCGCACGGATCGTACCGATCTCGGGAACGCTGACCGTGTAGTCGGACAAGACTTCGAGGAGGAACGCCTCGAACTCGGGATCGGACTTGTCGACCTCGTCGATCAGCAGCACGATCGGCTCCTCGGAGGTGATCGCGCGAAGCAGGGGCCGCGCGACGATGAACCGCTCGCTGAAGAAGACATCGTCCTGACGGGCGATGCGCTCGGAAGCCTCCGCGAGGGAGCCGGCCCCCTCGATCACCTCGCCGATCTTGTCCCGAAGCATCTGCGTGTAGAGCAGCTGCTTCGAGTACTCCCACTCGTAGAGCGCCTTGGACTCGTCCAGACCCTCGTAGCATTGCAGACGCACGAGCGGGCGTCCCAGCGCCTGGGCCACCGTCTTGGCGAGGTCCGTCTTGCCCACGCCCGCGGGCCCCTCGACGAGCACGGGCTTCTCGAGCTTCCCGGCCAGGTAGACCGCCGTCGCGACGCCGCGCCCCGCGAGATAGCTCTGCCCCAACAGGCGACGCTCGACATCTTCGACGGACTCGAACATCCCTCGCTCCCTTCCTCCCCCCGCCGGGGACGGACTAGCTCATCAAGTTGAGAAGATGCCCGAGCTTTTCGCGCTTCGTCCTCAGATAATCGACGTTCTTCGCGTGAGGGCTCGTCTCCAGCGGCATCCGATCGACGATCTCGAGTCCGTACCCCTCGAGTCCCGCCCGCTTGGCAGGATTGTTCGTGAGCAGGCGCATCTTGCCCACACCGAGCTGCGCGAGGATCTGGGCGCCGACGCCGAAGTCACGCGCATCCGCCGGAAACCCGAGCCGCTCGTTGGCCTCCACCGTGTCGAGCCCCTCGCAGTCCTGCAGCGCGTAGGCGCGGATCTTGTTGAGCAGTCCAATCCCCCGGCCCTCCTGCCTCATGTAGAGCAGGATGCCCGAACCCTCCGCCTGGATCATCGCGAGCGCCGTGTGGAGCTGCTCCCCGCAATCGCAGCGCAGGGATCCGAAGGCATCGCCCGTCAGGCACTCGCTGTGCACGCGCACGAGGGTAGGAACCTCGGGATGGATCTCGCCGCAGACCAAGGCGACGTGATCCACGTGATCGATCTCGTTCTTGAAGACGATCGCCCGGAAGTCGCCGTACGCCGAAGGAAGCATCGCCTCGGCGCCGCGATTCACGAGCTGCTCGGTGCGCATCCGGTACTTGATCAGATCCGCAATGCTCAGGATCCGGAGATCATGCTCCGTCGCAAACGTCTCGAGATCCGGCATGCGGGCCATCGTGCCGTCGTCGTTCATGATCTCGCAGATCACGCCGGCGGGCGTCCGGCCGGCCAGGCGAGCGACGTCGACGGCGCCCTCGGTCTGCCCCGTGCGGCGGAGCACCCCTCCAGGCTTCGCGATCAGGGGGAAGACGTGCCCCGGACGCGAGAGGTCCGAGGGACGGGTATCCGGAGCACACGCGACCTGGATCGTCCGCGCCCGATCTGCCGCGGAGATTCCGGTCGTCACTCCCTCCCGCGCCTCGATCGAAACCGTGAAGGCGGTGCCGAAGGGAGTCGAGTTCTCCTCGGCGGGGACCATCATGGGGAGCCTGAGGGCCTCCGCCTTCTCCTGGGTGAGCGCCAGGCAGATGAGACCCCGACCATTCTTGGCCATGAAGTTCACGTCGGCGGCCGTGCAAAGATCGGCCGCCATGCACAGGTCGCCCTCGTTCTCCCGGTCCTCGTCATCGACCAGGATGATCATCTTGCCGGCACGAACGTCGGCAATGGCGGCCTCGACGCGGACGAGGACATCGTCGCGATTCCCGGCTGGAACGACTCGCAGAGTCTGCCCCGCCTGATTGCTCGGGTTCCCCATGGATCTCTCGGCGAGGCCCCTGGGCCCCGGTTCCGCGAGATCCGAAGCGGATCCCGCGCGCGACGGAACCTATCAGGGGCACCCCTGGGTGTCAAACCGGGCGCAGGTGCGCGCTTCGCCCCCCGCGAGAGCGTCCCGGGCGTCGGGAGAGAGGATGCGGCGCCGTCCGGAGCGAAGCGAACGGGCCCCACCCTCTCCGCAAACACTCCGACGGGAATCCCGCGCGGGAAACGCTAGGCCTTCGCCTGCTTGCGCTCTTCGAAGTGACGCAGGATCTGATGGAGGAATTCCTTCTCCGTGATCCGGAACTTCGAGGCGAAGGCATGCCTCTGGTCGAGATGGCGGTAGAGCCGCGTGAGGAGGGTCTCGAAGGTCTCGATCACCCCTTCGCCTCGAACCGCCGAGGCGGGGATGGTCGGGATCCCGGTTCCCTCCCAGGCGGCACGCACCTCCTCGAGCGGCTTGATGTCGTCGAGATCCCGCTTGTTGAACTGGACGACGTGGGGCAGATGGGCCAGATCCAAGCCATTGGCGCGCAGGTTCGCCTCCAGGTCGCGATACGAGTAGGCGTTCGCGGAGGCAGAGGCGCGCTGCGAATCGGCGACGAATGCGACCGCATCGGCTCCCGCGAGAACGACCCGGCGGGTGGAGCGGTGCAGCACCTGCCCGGGAACCGTGAAGAGCTTGAGCTTGATCTTGTAGTCACCCTCGACGCCGAACTCGACGGGCAGGAAGTCGAAGTACAGGGTCCGGTCGTCCTGGGTGTCGAGCGTGACCATCTCGCCTCGCACGACCGGCGCGAGCAGGCGATGGATCTGCTGCAGGTTCGTCGTCTTCCCGGAGAGTGCGGGACCGTAGTAGACGATCTTCAGCGTGATTTCGCGGTGATCGAGGTTGAGCTGAGGCATGGTGTGCGCCGGGTTCCGCCTTGTCGCGCCTATCGGCCCTGCCTCCGGGGCGGTTGAGGCATTCCCCGCCCCTCGCGACGCCAGCCGCGACGGCATGCGCCCGGTGACGCCAACCGCAGCAAACGACACCGAATGCGGTCAGTCCTTCGTTCGGCTCCGCAGGAACGCATCGAGCAGGATGCGCGCCGCGCGTGGAGCGGAAGCAAGCTTCGCCTGGACCTCGGACTCGAGTCGCGGCAGCAGCTCCGCCACCCCGGAATCCTCATGGAATGCGGAGCGCAGCCCCTCGTCGAGCAGCTTCCACATCCAGGCCTTCGACTGGGATCTCCGGCGCGCCTCGAACTCGCCGCTTCTCCGGGTGATCTCTCGGTGTTCGAGCACGATCTCCCAGAACCGGGGGATGCCCGTGCCCGAGACCGCACTCACCGCAAACACGGGTACCCGCCAGCCGGTAGGAGGACGCAGCAGGGAGAGTGCCCGATCGTAGTCGCGCGCGGTCCGCTCGGCCGCGAGCTTCGTATCGCCGTCCGCCTTGTTCACGAGCAGGGCGTCCGCGAGCTCGAGCACCCCCTTCTTGATGCCCTGCAGCTCGTCGCCCGCTCCCGGCTGGAGCAGTACGGCAAAGAAGTCGACCATGGAGCGGACCTCGACCTCGGACTGCCCGACCCCGACCGTCTCGACGATCACCACGTCGTAGCCCGCCGCCTCACACACGAGCATGGCCTCGCGCGTGCGGTGTGCGACACCGCCGAGCTCGCCGCCGGACGGAGAGGGGCGAATGAAGGCGGCCTCCTCTCGAGCGAGCTGCTCCATGCGCGTCTTGTCGCCGAGGATGCTCCCACCGCTCACCGGACTGGATGGGTCTACCGCGAGAACGGCCAGACGCTTGTCCTGGCGCACGAGCTCGAGGCCGAAGGTCTCGATGAACGAGCTCTTTCCCACGCCCGGCGGCCCCGAGATCCCGATGCGCAGCGCTCCCCCGGTGTGCGGGATCAGGTTCTCGAGCACCTGCTGGCCGAGCTCGCGATGATCCGCGCGCCGGCTCTCGAGAAGCGTGATCGTCTTGGCGACCGTGCGGCGCTCGCCGGCCCGGACACCCGCACAGAACTCCTCGACGGAGGGATCCGGGCTCATGCCCGCCGGCTGCGGATCGCCTCGAGCACCTCGCGCGCCGCCTTCGGAACGGGCGTGCCTGGGCCGAAGATCTTCGCCACGCCCTGCTCGAACAGGAACGCATAGTCCTGCGCGGGGATGATCCCACCCACGATGATCACGATGTCACCGGCCCCCTCCGCACGCAGCCGCTCGATCAGCTCGGGGACGAGCGTCTTGTGGCCAGCGGCCTGGGTCGACACACCGACCGCGTGGACGTCGTTCTCGATTGCCTGGCGCGCGACCTCTTCGGGCGTCTGGAACAGCGCGCCGACGTCCACGTCGAAACCGATGTCGGCGAACGACGTCGCGATCACCTTCGCACCGCGATCGTGACCATCTTGCCCGAGCTTCGCCACGAGGATGCGCGGACGGCGGCCCTCGGCCTCGGCGAAGGCGCGCACCTCGTTCTGCAGCGCCTCGAAATCCTCGTCCCCCTCGTACGCGGAGGCGTAGACTCCGGAGACGCTGCGAATCTCGGCGCGATGCCGCCCGAACACCTTCTCCATCGCCATGGAGATCTCCCCCACCGTTGCTCGGGCCTTCGCGCACTCGATCGCGACCTCGAGCAGGTTCTTCGACGGATCCCGTGCGGCGTCCTCGAGCGCGGCGAGCGTCGCCTGCACCTGCGCCGCATCGCGATCGCGGCGGATGCGCTCGATCCGATCGATCTGCTTCTGGCGAACCTCGCGGTTGTCGATGTCGAGCACCTCGACCGGCGACTCGTCCTTCAGCCGGTACTTGTTCACGCCGACGACCACATCTTCGCCGCGATCGATGCGCACCTGCCGGCGCACGGCGGATTCCTCGATGCGCATCTTCGGGAGCCCCGCCTCGATCGCCTTCGTCATGCCTCCCATCGCCTCGACTTCTTCGATGAGCTTCCAGGCCTCGTCGGCGATCTGATGCGTGAGGCTCTCCACGTAGTAGCTGCCCCCGAGCGGATCGACGACGCTCGGAATGCCGGTCTCCTCGGCGATGATGAGCTGCGTATTGCGCGCGATGCGCGCCGAGAACGGCGTGGGCAGCGTGATCGCCTCGTCGAAGCTGTTGGTGTGCAGCGACTGCGTTCCGCCGAGCACCGCCGCCAGCGCCTCGATCGTGGTGCGCACGACGTTGTTGTAGGGATCCTTCTCGGTGAGACTCGCCCCCGAGGTCTGGCAGTGCGTGCGCAGCGCGAGCGAGCGTGGATCCTTCGGATCGAACTGCTGGATGAGCCGCGCCCAGAGCAGCCGTGCCGCGCGCATCTTGGCGATCTCGGTGAAGAAGTCCATGCCGATCGCCCAGAAGAAGGAGAGCCGCGGCGCGAACTCGTCGATGCCGAGCCCCTTCGACAGCGCGGCGCGCACGTACTCCACACCGTCGGCGAGCGTGAAGGCGAGCTCCTGCACCGCCGTCGCTCCGGCCTCCTGCATGTGGTAGCCGCTGATCGAGATCGAGTTCCAGCGCGGCATGTTCCGGGCGGTGTACGCGATCACGTCTGCCACGATCCGCATGCTGGGCTCGGGCGGATAGATGTACGTGTTGCGGACCATGAACTCCTTCAGGATGTCGTTCTGGATGGTCCCGGCGAGCTTCTTGCGCGGAACACCCGATTCCTCCGCTGCGGCGATGAAGCAGGCGAGCGTCGGGATCACCGCACCATTCATCGTCATCGAGACGGACATCTCGTCGAGGGGAATCCCGTCGAAGAGAATCCTCATGTCCTCGATGGAGTCGACGGCCACGCCGGCCTTGCCCACGTCGCCGACGACGCGAGGATGATCCGAGTCGTAGCCGCGGTGCGTCGCCAGGTCGAACGCGACCGAGAGCCCCTTCTGCCCGCCCGCGAGCGCCGCGCGGTAGAACGCGTTCGACTCCTCGGCGGTGGAGAAACCGGCGTACTGGCGTACGGTCCACGGGCGGTTCGCATACATGGTGGCGCGCGGACCACGCACGAAGGGCGGGATTCCCGGCACGCTGTCCACGTACGGCAGGTCCGCGATATCCGCCCCGGTGTAGAGCGGCTTCACGGCAATCCCGTCGAGTGTGTGACGGACGAGCGTCTCCGCGTCCTTGCCACGGAGATCCTCGCGCACCTCCTGCTGCCATGCGGCCAGATCGGCCCGTCCCTTCGGATCCTGCATGCTCCTACCTCGTCGTGGTGCTCCGTCGAGTGCGTCGTCGTGGCCGCCCCGAGCCCCCGCGCGGCAGGCGCGCCGCCGATCGACCACCCGCCCGTGCGAAAGCGGCGGGAACATAGCCCACGCGCCCGCGCCCGACAGCGAAATCCTACATCGAGCGGCGGTAACGGCCCCCGACCTCGAACAGGGCCTCGGTGATCTGCCCCAGGCTCGCCACCTTCACCGTCTCGAGCAGCTCCTCGAACACGTTCCCGCCCCGAATCGCCACGTCCCGCAGCCGGGCGAGGGCCGCCGCGCTGCGACCCGCGTGCCGCGCGTGGAAATCGCGCAGGCCCTCGAGCTGCGCCTGCTTCTCCGCGGCGCTGGCCCGGATCAGCTCGCGCTCCCCGGGCTCGGCCTGCATCGACTCGGGAGCCACGAAGGTGTTCACGCCGACGATCGGAAGCTCTCCGGTGTGCTTCTTCGTCTCGTAGAGCATGCTCTCGTCCTGGATCCGGCCGCGCTGGTACATCGTCTCCATCGCCCCGAGCACTCCACCACGCGCGGAGAGGCGCTCGAACTCCTCGAGCACCGCCTCCTCCACCCGATCCGTGAGCTGCTCCAGCGCATACGAGCCCTGCCACGGATTCTCGTTCTTCAGCAATCCGAACTCTCGATTGATGATGAGCTGGATCGCCACCGCGCGGCGCACGGACTCCTCGGTCGGAGTGGTGATCGCCTCGTCGTACGCATTCGTATGCAGGCTGTTGCAGTGATCCGACAGCGCGAGCAGCGCCTGCAGCGTGGTGCGGATGTCGTTGAAGGCCATCTCCTGCGCGTGCAGGGACCGGCCCGATGTCTGGATGTGGTACTTGAGCTTCTGGCTGCGTTCCGAAGCGCCGTAGTAGTCGCGCAGCGCGATGGCCCAGATGCGGCGCGCGACACGGCCGATCACCGAGTACTCCGGATCGAGCCCGTTGCTGAAGAAGAACGAGAAGTTCGGCGCGAAATCGTCGATCCCGAGGCCGCGCGCGAGATAGGCCTCCACGTACGTGAATCCGTTCGCCAGCGTGAACGCGAGCTGCGTGATCGGATTCGCACCCGCTTCGGCGATGTGGTAACCGGATACCGACACCGAATAGAAGTTGCGCACGCGATTACGCGAGAAGAACTCCTGGATGTCCCCCATCATCCGCAGCGCGAACTCGGTGGAGAAGATGCAGGTGTTCTGCGCCTGGTCCTCCTTCAGGATGTCCGCCTGCACGGTCCCGCGCACCGAAGCGAGCGCCTGCGTGCGGATGCGCGCATACGTCTCGGCGTCCACGGCCTCGTCGCCCGGCACCCCGAGCAACGCGAGACCAAGGCCGTTGTGACCGTCGGGCAGGTCGCCGCGGTACACGGGAAGCCCCCTCTTCGCCAGCTCGCGGCGGACGCGCTCCAGCTGGCCCGTCTCGAGCAGGTGCTTCTCCACGGCTTGGTCGATCACGGTGTTGAAGAAGAAGGCGAGCACGATCGGAGCGGGCCCGTTGATCGTCATGGAGACCGACGTCTTCGGGTCGAGCAGATCGAAGCCGGAGTAGAGCCGCTTCGCATCGTCCACGGTGCACACGGACACACCCGAGGTTCCGACCTTTCCGTAGATGTCCGGCCGCTCGTCGGGATCGCGCCCATACAGCGTGACGCTGTCGAACGCCGTGGAGAGCCGCACCGCGGGTTGTGCCTTCGCGAGCACGTGGAAGCGCCGGTTCGTGCGCTCCGGCGGACCCTCGCCGGCGAACATGCGGGCGGGATCCTCCTCTCCCGTGCGCTTGAATGGGAAGACTCCCGCCGTGAATGGGAACGAGCCCGGCAGGTTCTCGAGCGCGAGGAAGCGCACGAGCTCGCCAGCGTCCCTCCCCTCGGGCACGGCGACCCGCGGGATGTCGAGCCCCGCCAGACTGCGCTCGTGGTTGCGCACCGTGATCTCCTGCTCGCGCACGCGATAGGCCTGGGACTGCGCCCGGTAGCGCTCGCGCATCTCGGGCCACGACTGGAGCGCGTCGCGCAGATCCCTGGGCAGCCCAGCGAGGAGCTCCTCGCGGCGCGACCGCAGCGCCGCACACGCGCTCGTCTCGGCCTTCGCTGTGGACGCAAGCTCCCGCTCCGCCTCGGCGAGCGACTGTGCACCACGCGCGTCTTCCTCGCTGCGCCGCGCACGAGCGCGATACTCGCGCACACTCCGGGCGATGTCCGCGAGATAGCGCTCCCGCTCGGGCGCAACGAGCGGCGCATGCGACGTGTCTGCGCGCAGGGCTGCGTCGCGTTGCGGAAGGCCCGCGAAACCGCGTTCTGCGAGCAGGCCGAGCAACGCCGCGTAGAGCCGGTCGGTGCCAGAATCATCCCAGTGGCTCGCGATCGTCGGAAATACCGGCGTCTCTTCGTCCGGGCGATCGAACGCACTGCGGTTGCGCCGCCACTGCTTGCGCACGTCCCGTAGCGCATCCTCGGCGCCGCGGCGATCGAACTTGTTCAGCACGACCACGTCCGCGAGATCGATCATGTCGATCTTCTCGAGCTGCGAAGGCGCGCCGTAGTCGGGAGTCATCACGTACACGGACAGATCGCTCACATCGACGATCTCGGAGTCGCTCTGCCCGATGCCGGCGGTCTCGACGAAGACGAGATCGAACCCCGCCGCCTGCAGCACCCGCACGCCATCCGCCACCGACGACGAGAGCGCGAGGTTCGCCTGCCTCGTAGCGAGGGAACGCACGTAGACCCCGGGCGGATGGATCGCGTTCATGCGCAGGCGGTCACCGAGCAGCGCCCCGCCCGAGCGCCTGCGCGTGGGGTCGATGGAGAGGATGCCTACCGAGAGCGCGGAAGCATCGCAGCGCAACCGGCGCACGAGCTCGTCCACCAGACTCGACTTCCCGGCTCCACCCGTTCCGGTGATTCCCACCACGGGGATCCGGCGCTTCGCGCGGCGCGCATCGAGCGCAGCACGCACGGAGGCCACGCCCTCCCCGTCCCCCGCACCCTGCTCTTCGAAGAAGCTGATGAGCCGCGCGATCGCAGTCGGCTCGGTGACGCGCAGCCGCACCGCCTCGGCATCGGCGCGCACGCGGGGGCGGCTCGGACCGGCCTCGACGATCTCGCGGATCATCCCCTCGAGCCCGAGCTGCTGCCCATGCTCGGGCCGGAAGATCCGGGTGACCCCGTAGCCCTCGAGATCCTTCACTTCGGACCACGAGATCACCCCGCCCCCGCCGCCGTAGATGCGTACGTGCCCGCACCCCGCCGCGCGCAGGGAATCGACGAGGTAGCGGAAGTACTCCACGTGGCCGCCCTGGTAGGAGGACACGGCCACCACGTCCGCGTCCTCCTGGATCACGGCCGTGGCCACGTCGGCGACCGAGCGATCGTGACCGAGATGGATCACCTCGGCGCCGAGCGACTGGAGGATGCGCCGGACGATGTTGATCGCCGCGTCGTGTCCATCGAAGAGGGACGTCGCGGTGACGACGCGAAGCGGCTTGCGGCTGCCCGGCACGCCCCCGGAGACGGCCAACGTGGACCTCATCTCGATCCTCCCAGACGAAGTGTCCGGAACGTACTCGGAGCCGTCCGAATGGGCCAGCGCTCGGCCGCGCCGCGAGGGCCTGCGTCGCACGGACCGTACGATCCGCCCCGAGCCGGACTCAGTACGTGTAGAAGCCGCGACCGGTCTTCACTCCGAGCCAGCCCGCCTGCACGCGCTTGGTGATCTCGAGGCAGGGCTTGTGGTGCGGCTGACCGAACTCGCGATGCAGCGAGTCGAGGATCGCGAACACCACATCGAGCCCGACCAGATCCGCGAGCGCGAGCGGTCCCATCGGGTGGTTGCAGCCGAGCTTCATGCACTCGTCGATGGCGGCCGCCGGCGCCACGCCCTGCTGCAGTGCCGTCGCCGCCTCGTTGATCATGGGCATCAGCACGCGGT
>CAZOTO010000056.1:0-18153 GCA_964582775.1 uncultured Myxococcales bacterium | reverse complement strand
TTCCCTCGCAGATTCAGGGGTCTGCGCGGGTGATCTGGCGAGCGACGACGAGGGAGTGGAGTCCCCGGGTACCCATTGGGGGCCCACGCCTCCCGGAAAAGGGTGCGGGCTCCTCCGGCCGGGACCGCCGGCTACTCCCCGGGTCGCCAGCCGTGAGAGAGCAGGGCGTCGGCCATCGTCTCGGCGGCCAGGCGCTGGCCCGCGGCGTTCCAGTGGTCGTCGCCGTCGCGGAAGTAGAACGTGCGGGCGTCGCGGGAACGGTACGCGTCGAAGAGGCTCACATGGGGCACGCCGAGGGCTCGCGCCGCGGCTTCGAGCGGGGCGATCTGGTTGCGCCCGTCGTAGTCGGGAAAGCGCGTGCGATCGATCGCCCACGAGTCCCATCCTCCCTCGGTCACGTCGACGGGATGGGGGATGAACAGGAAGACGAGCGGGATGTCGTGCTCGCGCGAGACGTCGCGGATGCGCTCGAGCACCTTCGCCATGAGGGCGATCTTGTACCGGGCGGATTCGCTGCCCGGCTGCAGGCTCACGTCCGCGCTGTAGGAATCGACGTGCGTGTTGGTGATGCGAGGATCGCGCTCGACCACGAAGCTCCGGTACTCGCGCTGCGCCTCTTCGAGCAGGAAGTCCATGTCGGTGAGCGTCGACGCCGAGGCACCCCCCTCGGAGCTCCGGGCCGAATGCCTCGCGTTGCGCAGCTCGCGCACGGCGCGCTTGAGGATGGACTCGCGCTGCGACAGCTCGAAGCGGATGCGCACCTTGGGATCGAGCGTCCAATCGCTCGACACGAGCTCGCCTGCCTCGTCGAGACGGAACATCTTGTTGCGCATGAGGTCGCCGTAATCGTTCCCCGCGAACACCGCCACGATCGCCAGGCGCGGACGCAGCGTGGGGAGCTCGTCCTCCAGCTTCAAGAGGATCTGATCCGGCCCGTACGAGCTCACACCCGCGTTCACGACCTCGACGTTGCGGCCGAGGCGCTCGGTGAGGAGTGCTTGGAGCTGGATCGCGAACGTCTCCGCGTCGGGGCTGTACGCGGCATGGATGAACGAATCGCCATACACCGCGATGCGAAGGGCTTCGCCATCGGTGCGCAGCTCGTCGCCACGGAAGCCGGCGGAGTTGATGCGGTGCACGATCGTCTCGCCGCCATTCGCCGCGCGACGCGTCATCGCGCTCGAACGATCGGGAATGAGCTCGAAGACGAGCCGGTCGTCGGGCCGGAAGACGGGACGCAAGCGTGGACCGAGCAGGTGCTCGCCGGCCATCTCCGCGACGCCGAGGGCGGCGAGGCCACCGATCCCGAGCAGGAGCACGCGGCTCGCGATCCCCTGGGGAAGCAGGGCGCATCCGGCGAGGCCGAGACCCGCGAGGAAGACGAGGCGCTGGGTGCCGCCGAAGCCGGGCTCTCCTCCGTACAGCGGATGATCCGAGAGGGCATACGCGGACACGAGCGCGCCCAGCACGACGAGCAGGATTCGGACGATCCGCACGGTGGATCCTTGCGGTGCTTCGAGACTCACGAGATCTCCACGACGATTCGCACGAGCGCGACGCAACCCATCATAGCCGCAGCTCGTCCGGCAGCCGCATCGGCCCCGGGAATGACGACGTTGACAGCGGTAGGCGTGCCGCGTAGCGTGCGACCCGCCGCGGCCGAAGCCTCGTTCATCGAACGTACGCGCGATCCGATGATGCGGGCAGGCGCGTCTGCGCTGCGCGCCTCGGGTCGAGCGCGTGCGACGGCGCGGGGAGGCCGCGGTACGATACCCAACCCGAAGGCGTGTATGGACTTCGAAGGACAGACGTGGGACGTGGCGATCATCGGCGCCGGCATGGGCGGCGCCACGCTCGGCCATGCCCTGGCGAAGGCGGGCCATCGCGTCCTCTTCCTGGAACGCGGGAATACGGAGTTCACCGAAGAGGCGAGCGCGCTCCACGACAGCGAGGATCCGGAGGAGCGGATCCGGAGCGGAAGCTGGCCGTTTCGCATGGCGGGCGAGGTCGACGGCGAGCCCACGCGATTCTTCGCGCCGATGGGCTGTGGCGCGGGCGGCTCGACGTTGCTCTACGCTGCCGCGCTCGAGCGCTTCGAGCCGTGCGACTTCGCGTCGACGCCCGAGGTCGAGCATCCGGCGGGAGGCTGGCCGATCTCGTACGAGGATCTGCGTCCCTACTACGAGCAGGTGGAGAAGCTCTTCGGCGTGCGAGGCGCGGCCGATCCCCTGTCGCGCGAGCCCGCGCCGTCGCTGCTCCCACCGCCGGCGATGGCGGAGTGCGACCGGCACTTCTTCCAGTCGTTCTCGGCGAGCGGCCTGCATCCGTACCGCATGCACGTGGGATGCGGTTACGCGCCCGGTTGCAAGGAGTGTGGGGGATACGTCTGCACGCGCCGGTGCAAGAGCGACGCGCGGACGGTGTGCATCGAGCCCGCGCTCGCGTCGGGCAACGCCGCGATCCTCGACCGTTGCGAAGTCGAGCGGCTGGAAGCGGACGCGACGCGCGTGAAGGAGATCGTCTGCCGGCGCGACGGCGAGCGTCTCGCGATCCGCGCGCGCATCGTGGTGGTGTCGGCGGGTGCCTACCTGTCGCCGGCGCTCTTGCTGAAATCCGCGAACGAGCACTGGCCGGACGGGCTCGCGAATTCGTCGGACATGGTGGGGCGCTGTCTCATGTTCCACGTCTCGGACTTCATCGCGATCTGGCCGCGAGGGAAGTTCGGCATGGAAGGCCCGCGCAAGACGCTCTTCTTCCGCGACTTCTACGTCCACGACGGCGAGAGGATCGGTACGGTGCACTCGGCAGGGCGCACCGTCGAGTACGGATCGATCCTGTACTTCCTGCGCACGCAGTTCGACAAGAGCCGCTGGGCGTGGGCGAAGCCGGTGCGGCAGCTGCTGCGCATTCCCGCGTTCCTTGCGACGAAGATCTTCGGCAGCGCCACCGTCTTCGCGACGATCGTCGAGGACCAGCCCTATCCCGAGAACCGGATCGTCCTCGATGCGAACGAGCCCAATGGCATGCGCTTCGTCTACACGGTGCACGACGAGCTTCGCTCGCGCATCCGCACGCTGCGCGAGCTCCTCCGCCGTCGGCTCTCGGGCCACCGCATGATCGTGCTGGGGCCCGAGGTGAACCTGAACTACGGGCACGTGTGCGGCACGTGTCGCTTCGGCGACGATCCGTCGTCGAGCGTGCTCGACCGCAACAACAAAGCGCACGACGTCGAGAACCTGTACGTGGTCGATGCCTCGTTCATGCCGTCGAGCGGGGCGGCGAACCCGGGGCTCACGATCGCGGCGAACGCGCTGCGGGTCGCTGCGCACATCGACGCGCGGCTGCGCGGCGCGAGCGCTTCGGCAGCCTAGCGCCGCCGCCAGAAGAAGAGCTTCTCCTTCAGGCGCGCGCGCAGTGACTTCGACGGGCGCTGCTCGCGATTGCCCTCGAAGATGCGGGTGTTCGGCGGACCGGCGGGGAGCGCGATGAGCTCCGCGGCCCAGTCCACGCACACCGCGGGATCGATGCCGGTGAAATCGCTCATCTGGGTGTTCAGGTGCCCGGGGATCCACTCGAGACACAGGATGTCCGGGTAGCGGTCGCCCAGATCCGCGGCGATGGCCTTCGTGAGCGCGCGCACGGCTCCCTTCGAGGCCGCGTACGCGCTGCTTCGCGGGATCGGCGCACGATCGGCGAAGCTGCCCACGTTGAGGATGCGCCCGTAGCCGCGCTCCATCATGAGCGGCAGCACCGCGCGGCAGCCGTTGGCGACGCCGCCCACGTTGATCGCGATCGCCTGCATCCAGCTCTGCGCATCCTGCTCGAGGAAGCTCTCCTTGGGATACACCGCGGCGTTGTTCACGAGCACGTCGATGCGCCCGAATCGCTGCGCCATCTCCTGGATCGTTCGCGTGACGGCTTCGGCATCGGAGACGTCGACGGTCCGCGCCACGAAGCGACCGCCGGGAACCCGGGCGGCGGTCTCGGCGAGCGGCTCCTCGTGCCGACCCAAGCCGATCACGGTGGCACCCTTCGCGGCGAGCCCGATCGCGAGCGCGCGTCCCAGCCCGGATCCCGCTCCCGTGATCACGACGATTCGACCTTCGAGCCCCATGGTGTGTCCTCCGTTCCCCCCGACCGCGGAGCCGCGAAGCCACGGGAACTGCACACCGTGGTCGCAGGGGGAACGTAGCGGGGAATCTTCCCCCGTGGGGGATCCTTCCCCGAGTGGGAGCCGCTCCCCGGCACCCTCGGGCCTCTCGATCGAGGCGGACGCCGGGCCGGAAGGACACAGGCGCGGCAGATGCGGGCCTCGACGGTGCCATCGCTCGACACGGTGACGGCTCTGTGCCACCGTCCGGGCCGTTTCGGATGCCCGGGAGGGGTCGTGGCCGGTGGAATGGCCGCACCCGCAGGCTCTGCACCGGGCTCCGTCCTCATCCGAGGCGGAGGGAAGCCCGAGATGCACCGCGATGCGAATGCGTCCTCCGAGGGCGCCTCGCCCCATGCCGTTCCCCACTCGACCGCGCGCCTGGCACTGGCGGCCGTCGGCGTGGTGTACGGCGACATCGGAACCTCGCCTCTCTACGCGTTGCGCGAATGCTTCCGCGGACCGCATGGCGTGGCTGCGACGCCGGAGGCCGTCCTCGGCGTGCTCTCGCTCATGTTCTGGGCGCTCACGCTGGTGGTGGCGCTGAAGTACCTCACGTTCGTCATGCGCGCCGACAACGAGGGGGAGGGCGGCATCCTCGCGCTGCTCGCGCTCGCGGAGCGGCGCGGGCGCCGCCTAAGGCACTCCTCGGGTCTGGTGTTGATCGGTGTGGTGGGCGCCTCGCTGCTCTACGGGGATGGGGTGATCACGCCCGCCATCTCGGTGCTGTCGGCGGTGGAGGGGCTCGAGCTCGTGACCCCCGCGATCCATCCGTTCATCGTGCCCCTCGCCATTGCGGTGCTGGTGGCGCTCTTCTCGATCCAGCGTCGGGGAACGGAGCACCTGGGGAGCTGGTTCGGACCGATCACGCTCGTGTGGTTCGCGTGCATCGGTGCAGCGGGGATTCCGTGGATCCTGCGCGAGCCCGGTGTGCTGGCCGCGATCGACCCGCGATACGGCCTTGCGCTGCTCGTCGCCGGGGACGGTCCCGGGCTGCTGTTGCTGGGTGCGGTCGTGCTGTGCGTGACGGGCTGCGAGGCGCTCTACACGGATATGGGTCACTTCGGGCGCCGTCCGATCTCGCTCGCCTGGTACTGCGTGGCGTTTCCGGCGCTGTTGCTGTCCTACTTCGGGCAGGGGGCGCTCGTGTTGCAGCATCCGGAGCTCGCCCAGTCCAATACGTTCTTCGAGCTCCTGCCGTCGATGCTCGTGGTCCCCATGGTGATCCTGGCGACGCTCGCCACGTCGATCGCATCGCAGGCGGTGATCTCGGGGACGTTCTCGCTCACCAGCCAGGCGGTGCAGCTCGGGCTGCTGCCGCGCATGCGGATCCTGCACACTTCTCCGCGCGCGCGCGGACAGATCTATGTGCCGGCGGTGAACGCCGGGCTCTTCCTGGTGTGCGTTGCGCTGGTCGTCATGTTCCGGAGCTCCTCGGGGCTCGCGGCGGCCTACGGCATGGCCGTGACGGGAGCGATGACGGCGACGAGCCTGCTCTTCTTCGCCGTGGCGCGGAGGCGAATCGGCTTGGCTGCGGCGTCGATCCTGAGCGCGGCCTTCCTCTTCGTCGATCTGTCGTTCCTGATCTCGACGGCGGCGAAGATCCTCGATGGCGCGTGGCTGCCGCTGTTGATCGGGGGTGCCCTGCTCGGCGTGATGACGAGCTGGCGGCTCGGCACGGATCGCCTCGCACGCCAGCTCGCCGCCGCGAGCCCTCCCATCACGCGCTTCGTCGAGGACGTGAGAGCGATGCAGCCGCAGCGCGTGCGAGGAACGGCCGTGTTCATGGCGGGCCAATCGGATGGACTTCCCGTGGCACTCGGCCACCACTTCAAGCACACGCAGATGCTGCACGAGCGCATCGTCCTGCTCACGATCTCGGCGGAGCCCGTGCCCTGGATCGACGGTGCGGAGCGCGTGACGGTGGAGGATCTGGGCGAGGGATTCGTGCGCGTCGTGGCCCGCTATGGTTTCATGCAGGCACCACGCATGGACGAGATCCTGCGTCGCTGTGCGCGCCGCGGGCTCGAGGTGGACGTGAATCGCGCGAGCTTCTTCCTCGGTCGGGTGAGCGTCGTCGCGTCGACGACCACGCAGGCGATGCGCCCGTGGCGCAGGCGGCTGTATGCGTTCTTGCACCGCAATGCGCAGCCGGCCTTCGAGTTCTTCGGAATTCCCCCGGGGCGCGTGGTGGAGCTCGGCCTGCAGGTGGCCCTGTGAGGAAGCGATGATTGCGAGCGTGGTGCTGTTGGTGGCTTCGGTCCTCGTGCTGTCGTTGGGCGCGGAGCTTCTCGTGCGAGGTGCGGCAGCGATTGCGCTGCGCTTCGGACTCTCGTCTCTCTTCGTGGGGCTCACCGTCGTGGGCTTCGGGACGTCGTCGCCCGAGCTGTTCGCGTCGGTGACGGCCGCTCTTCGCGGCAGCGGCGACATCGCGATCGGCAACGTCGTGGGCTCGAACATCTTCAACGTCGCCGTGGTGCTCGGCGTGAGCGCGCTGCTCTGCCCGATTCCCGTGCAGTTCCGCCTCGTGCGCCGCGAAGTGCTGGTCGTGGTCGCCGTGACGGCCGGGTTCTTCGCCGTGGCGTTCGGTGACGATCGCATCCAGCGCTGGGAAGGCGCCCTGCTCTTCGCGGGGATCGTCGTGTACATCTACCGCGGTTGGGTGGAGGCGCAGCGCGAGGCGAATCCGGCGGCGGCCCTCGCCGAGGCGCACGAGCTCGGGCATGAGCTGGGGCTCGATCGCCATCGTTGGCTCCGGCACCCGCTGGTCGATCTTGTTCTCGTCGGACTGGGGCTCGGCATGCTCATCGCGGGATCGGTGTGGCTCGTGGACGCGTCGACCGCGATCGCGCGCACGCTCGGCGCTTCGGATCTGGTGATCGGACTCACCATCGTGGCCGCGGGAACCTCGGCCCCCGAGCTCGTCACCTCGATCATCGCGGCGATTCGGCGCCACTCGGACATCGCCGTGGGCAACGTGCTCGGCTCGTGCGTGTTCAACCTGCTCGGCATCCTGGGCGTGACGTGCATGATCGAGCCGCAGCACGTGGCCTCGCAGGTGATGTGGCTCGATGCTCCGGTGATGCTCGCGACGAGCCTCGCCTGCTTGCCCATTCTGGGCCACAAGGCGCGCATGGCCCGATGGGAAGGCGCGCTGCTCGTCGCGGCCTACGCGGGATACGTGTCCGTGCTCTACGGACTCTCGACCGGCGCGATCCGAGCCGCCTGACCGCCGGGAAACGAGGACATGCGAGGGCGGTGCTTCCCTGCGGCCGGCATCGACCGGCCGCCGCCTCGCGCCTTCGTTGCTCCCTGTCATCCGAGCCATCCGAACGGGGTCGAGACGTGCGGGACGACAATCGCAGGGGTGCAGGGGCGAAGAGCAACGTGGCACCGAGGCTGGAGAGAATCACCGCCCTCGCCAGACTCTCGTGGCACGCGAAGTACAGCACCCGCCGCGACGAGAGTCGGTGATTCGGATCACAATCCCCGGGTTCTCCCCGTCGGTGGATCCACGGGGGAGATCTCGTCGAGGGCATCGGTCAGCGCGCGGCGAACCCGATCGAGCAGATCCTCGCGGTTGAAGGGCTTCTGCAACAGGTGGCTCGCAGGGATCGACGTGCCGCCGGCATCTCCGGGACGCGTGGTATAGCCGGACATGAACAGAACGCGCAGGCCCGGCCTCTTCCGGATCAGCCGGCTCGCGAGCTCGGGGCCGGTCATCGCGGGCATGAGCACGTCGGTGAGCAGCAGATCGATCTCGTCGGCGTGCTGCTCGAACAGCTCCATGGCGGAGGCTCCGCGATCCGCGACGAGCACGCGGTAGCCGGCGCTCTCGAGCACCGAGCGCGTGACGCGGCGCACCATCTCGTTGTCCTCGGCGACGAGGATCGTGGCGGCACCCGGCTCGGGCTGCACGCCGGGTGGCTGCGGCCGTGCAGGGGAATCGAATCCCTGCGTGCACGGCAGCAGGATGCGGAAGGTCGTCCCCGATCCCGGAGCGGAGGACACCGAAATGTGTCCTCCGCTCTGCTTGACGATCCCGTAGGCGGTGGCCAGCCCCAGGCCGTTGCGGCGAGCCCCGTGCTTCGTGCTGAAGAACGGCTCGAAGATGCGCGCCTGGACGTCGGAATCGATGCCGTATCCGGTGTCGCACGCGTCGATGGCCGCATAGGGTCCGGGAGCGAGGCCCAGGAACGCCGCGTCCGCGGGCCCGATCTCGACGGCCTGCGTGCGCACGCGGAGCGTTCCACCGTCGGGCATGGCGTCGCGTGCATTGGTGGCGAGGCTCAGCAGCACCTGCTCGATCTGTCGGGGATCGGCCCGCACCGGGCCCACATCGGAGTCCGTCGCGATCTCGAGCGAGATCTGGTCTCCGAGGAGACGCCGCAGCAGATCCTCCGAGCGGCGCACGAGATCGTTGGGATCGAACGCCGTAGGGCGCAGGATCTGTCGCTGCCCGACGGCCAGGAGCGCATGGGTGAGCGTCGCGCTGCGTTCCGCGGCTCGGCGGATCTGCCCGATCGCCTCTCGCAGGGGATGATCCTCGGAGAGCTGCAGCGCGAGCAGCTCCGAATGTCCGAGGATCACGGTGAGGTAGTTGTTGAACTCGTGGGCGACTCCACCGGCGAGCACTCCGACCGCTTCCATCTTCTGGGACTGGCGTAGCTGCTCCTCGAGCTGGCGGTGCTCGGCGACGTCCTCGGCCGCGATCTGCACCCACGCGATGCGGCCCGCCTCGTCGCGGATCGCCTTGACATGCGCGTGCAGGCGCACCGCCTTGCCCCAGCCCGTGTGGAAGGAGTGCTCGAGGGTGAACTGGTCCCGTGCCGCCAGCATGCGGTGGAGCGTGGTCGGCGCGCCGCTCTTCGCCGTCCCGGAGAGATCGGGCAGGGATTGGCCCACGATGGCCTCGGGGCTCGGAGCGCCGAGCATCTGCGCCAATGCCTCGTTCGCGGACGTGCAGACGAGATTCGTGTCGAAGGTGGCGACCCCGACGGGAGACAGCTCGAAGAGCGCGCGGTACCGCGCCTGCGTGGCGTGAAGCGCTTGCTCTGCGCGAATCCGGCTCTCGATCTCCTCGCGGAGCGAGTGGTTGCTTCCGGCGAGGTGCTCCTGCGTGCGCATCGCGTCTTCGATCGCCGCGCGGATGTGCCGGTGCCCCTCGAAGACGAAGGCCACCAGGGTTGCGACGATGAGCAGATTCGTGGGCCATCTCTCGAGCGCCGTGTAGGGAGCGATGGGCCGCTGCTCGATCCACCCGCGATCGAAGCCGAGATCGAGCGCCGCGAGCGTGGCGGCGATCAGGACTCCGTACGCGAGGACCCCGGTGCCGCCGACGACGAGCCCGGTGATCACGATGCCGATGGCGACCGCGCCGATCGTCTCGGGCCCGACGGAACCGGCGCCGAGGGTGACGAGGACGATCGTCGCCCATGTTCCGGCGCTCACGATCCAGCCGGCAGGCCGCACGTGTCCGCGGTGCACGAGCAGGAGCGTGGCAATCGATGTGGAGAAGATCAGCGCCGACAATGCGTGGTGTCGCAGATCGGGGGGCAGGACCAGCCAGCATCCCAGGGTCCACGCGAGCGCGGCAGCGACGCCGATCCACGAAGCCGCGATGATCGTCCTCGCGATGCGGAGGGTCTCTTGCGAGGGCAAGGGATCGGACGCCCGAGCACTACCGAGCTGCGGCACCGCGGTCATTCGCACCCCACGCCAAGCATGTCGACTCCTCGCATCATACGCACTCGTGCCGTTCGATGGGGGAGCGGCGCGAGGGGGACCGGTTCAGCCGGTCCGACGCCTGGATGCCCGTGCCGGCGCTGGAGCGCGAGCGGACTCGTCCGGGAGGGATCGCGCGAGCTCGGCCGCGGGATGGCGCGAGCGGTGCTCCTGCTGGGGCGGTGAGGGGCGATGCCAACGCTCGAGGAGGAGGCGCTCGGCTTCGAGCGGGGCCTCTTCGAGGGCGCAGCGACGGCCGAGGATCATCGTCCGGCGTCGCGATCCGCCGTACGGCTCCCATGCGGGGAGGCTTCCGTCCACGGGCGCGCCGGTGCGCGCGAACGAGGTCCACGCCCGCTGCATCGTGCGCGAGAGATCCGCGGCCTGGCTGGACAGTCCCGTGAGCGGACGCGCGAGCGGGTGCTGGGTCGAGCCGAACACGAAGGGGATGTCGATGGAGTGGCAGGCGCCGAGCCTTCGCCGCAGCCCCGGTGCGCGCCAGGTGAACAGATACGTGTAGGCGTCGCCGCCTCCGGCCTCCTGCGCCTCGGCCAGGCGTGCGGCCGGATGGTGGAAGACGCGCGCGGATTGGAAGGCGTTCCACAGATCCGCGGGCCCCGTGTGGCGGCTTCGCGCGCCGAGCGCCTCGCGAAGCTCGCGCAGGGCGATCCCGGGTGCCGGGGCGCCCGGAAGCTCGCCGCCCAGCGCTTCGGCGAGCCGCGAGACGAGCGTCGACTCGGAGAGCGGGAACCACCCGTCCTGGAACAGGTGGAACAGCTTCCACTCGTCGAGGGTCGTCCCCACGAGAAGGGGGATGTCGCGCGCGGCCCCCCGGCGGATCGCATCGATCGGGGGCTCGGGGATCACGTCTCCATCCACGACGGGCAGCAGCACCATCAGGTTGCGCCATCCTGCGAGCCGGCGGACGGTCTCGGTCTGTGCCCGCAGGATGCGATCGAGAGCGATCCGGCCGAGGGCCTCGGCGGTGGTGGGGGGGCCGCCGAGCGCTTCGATGAAGACGCGTGCGGTGAGCCGCGCGTCCGACGCACCGATCACGTGCTCCGCTGCGCCGCTCTGGCAGATCGCCCGGTGGAACAGCGCGCGCGCCCGCGGAGCGCCGAGAAGCGCGCCGACGCTCATCGCGCCCGCGGATTGCCCGAAGACCGTCACGTTCCCAGGATCGCCTCCGAAGCGCTCGATGTTGTCGCGCACCCACTCCAGGGCGGCGATCTGATCGCGAACGCCCAGGTTCGTGGATCGGGCGAGATCCTCTCCACACAGCGTTCCCAGATGCAGGTAGCCCAGGACGCCGAGCCGGTAGTGGATCGTGACGACCACCAGATCGCCGTGGCGCGCGAGCCTCTCCCCGTCGTAGATCGGGGTGCTTCCCGACCCGATGAGGAAGCCGCCGCCGTGGATCCACACGAGGACCGGCCGGCGTGCCCCATCGATACCGGGCGTCCAGACGTTGAGCGCGAGGCAGTCCTCGCCCACCCGCCCGCCCGCCGCATTGAGCGAGCCCAGGAGGGGCAGACTCCGCTGCGGGGGTGCGTCGCCCGGGCGCAGCGCATCGATCGTTCCCGGCCACGGCTCGACCGGGGCCGGGGGCAGGAAACGACGGGGACCGACGGGGGCGGCTGCGTAGCGAATCCCCCGGAAGACATGGATCCCCGCCGACTCCGCGCCGCGAATCCGCCCATGGATCGTCTCGACCAACGCCTCTCGTACCGCCACAGCACTCCGACCCGCAGAGGGACGCCCGGAATATACTCCGCCGACCTGTCAGAATGTGGATCGACTCGAAACTCACATCACTGTTGGATTCGCCGGGAGCCGCGATTCACGCGACGGTCTTCGTTGGCGATCCGCCCGAGGGGAGGAGGCCATGGCGATGACGCTGCAGGAGATCTCGGACCGCATGGAGATCCAGGACCTGTTGGTGCGCTACAGCACCGCCGTCGATCGGCGCGACTGGGGAGCCTTCGACGACATCTTCACGGCCGACGGCCGGATCGACTACGCGGAGATGGGCGGTGCATCGGGAAGTGTCTCCGAGATCAAGGATTGGCTCGCCCGTGCGATGGCTCCGTTCGCGACGTTCCAGCACATGATCGGAAACATCGAGATCCACCTCGACGGCGATCGCGCCACCGCGCGCACGATGTGCCACAACCCGATGGTGCTCGCGCGCGATAGCGGTGAGACGCACGTGTTCTTCTGCGGCCTGTGGTACCAGGACGAGCTCGTGCGTACACCGAGGGGCTGGCGCATCCGCAGCCGGCGCGAGGAGCGCGGCTATTTCCACAATCTGCCGGCGGGCTTCACGCCCGTGGAGTGAGCGGCTCGGCCTCGTCCCACAGCAGCCGTGCGCGGCGGATGCGCCCGCTCGCGGGGGCGAGCTCGAAGATCGCGATGCCGCACGCCCCCGAGGGCGCATGGCGCGGGCTCCGCAGCTCGAAGGTGCACGCTGCCGTCCAGCCGGCGCAGCGCACGTCGTGGACGCAAAGCTCGGCACCCGTGCCGAGCTCGTCGAGGAGTTCCTTCGGTGCGACGCGTGCGCGGTCGGCGAGCTCGACCGTAGCATGCGCAGGCTCGAAGAGCGCGCCGAGATCGTGCAGTCGCCGCCCGCTCACCGCATCGGCGAACGCGTGCAGCACGGCGGGACCGCGAGCGCCGAGTCTCGCGCGCGTGCCGTCGAAATACGCCATTGTGGCGCGAAGTCCCTGGATGGAGAGCATGCGCCCGCTTGAGGCGAGCAGGGTCTTCCAACCCTTCGGCCCCCCGCGCAGCACCTGCGCGGTCATTCCCGCGGGCTCCCAGTGCGCGGCGAGACGGGCGACGCGGATCGCCCCGTCCTCGTCGACGAGCCGGTAGATCACGTAGGCGGGCACGGCCACGCGAAGCCCGGTCCTCATGGTGATGTGCAGGACCACGTCGCGCACGACCTCGGGGCCGCAGACGATGTCGCGCTTCACCTCGAAGCGGATGTCGTTCGGCGCGATGAACGTCTCGTAGAACTCGCCGAGCTCGTCCTCGCGCGAACGTCCCGGGCGGCGGTGTACCCCCTTGCGATTGGGCGGGGTTCCTACGGGATCCTCGACGACGGCATCGCGCGAGAACATGTCGAGCCAGGCGGCCTTGTCGTGGGCTGCGACGGTGGCGGGCGAGCGCATCGCGATCGCGAGCCGTTCCTCGCGCGACGCCTGGGAAACCGCGTCGCGGTGCATGGAAGCGTTGGAAGCGGTGGACACGCGGCGTTCCTCCCTAGGTCCAGAGCTCGAGCGGTGCTCGGGCGACGACTGCCCGCAGGATGTCGGTGCGCGTGAGCAGCCCGACGAGTCGGCCGTGGTCGTCGGCGATCGGCATGGCGCCGATGCGCTCTTCGATCAGCACGCGGGCGATGTCGCGGATCGAGGCATCGGGTGTCGCGGTGAGCACGGGGGTCGCCATGCGCGCGGAGACGTTGCGCTCGTCCCAGGGGTTCGCGAGCAGCTCGCGGTCGGAGAGCATGCCCACGATCGTCCCGTCCGGCGTCACCACGGGCAGGTGGCGGAAGCGGCGCTCGCGCACGATCTCGCGCGCGCGACGCATTGGTGTGTCGGGGGAACAGGTGACGAGTTCGCGGCTCATGATCTCGGCCACGCGATGCACCTCGCGGCGTGGAGCCTCCGTCGCCCGGCGGTAGCTCTGGTGCGCGGCCGATCGCGCCGGCGGTGAATCGGGCTGCGGGGGCCGCTCCTCCTCCGAGAGGGCAGTGAGTCTCTCGGTGGGCTCGACGCGGATGCGCTCGAGTGCACCGCGCCGGTAGTCGAGCCGGGCTCCTTGCGCATTCCAGATCACGAACATGACCGCAGGATACGCATCGCACCGGTGCGAGTCGATCCCGTCCGCTGCGGAGTCGTTGCCCTTCCGGGTTCACTCGGCGAGAATCGCACGTGGTGGTCGGGAAGCGATGCGCAGGGGGCCCGCACCCACGGGCAGGGGTGTCACGGGCGATCTCGGGGTGGCTCGGATGGGTCGCCGTCCTGAGCCTGTGGGCGCTGCCGGTCTCGGCGGAGCTGCTTCCCTTCGAGATCGATTCCGAGGTTCCCCGTACGTGGATCGTGGATCACGTGGAGTATCTCGAGGACCCCACGGCGACGCGTACCCTCGACGAGGTTCGCTCGCGCGAGGACGCGCTGCGCTTCCGGCCGGGCAAGGGGATGGCGCTCGAGTTCGGCCATTCGCGCTCGGCCTACTGGCTGCGGTTCCGGCTGCACAATCCCGCAGACGAGCCCCAGATGGTGGTCGTGGAGGTGGGCTCGCCGCGCCTCGACGAGGTGACGCTGTTCTGGCCACAGCCGTCGGGAGAGGTGCGGGCGATCGAGCTCGGCGAGCTCCGCCCGATCGGACGGAAGTTCGCTTCCTTCTTCGGAACCGCGCACCTCGACACGATCGCGCCCGGCGAGACCGTCGAGGCGTATGCGCGCGTCGCTTCGACGGGTGCGCTGTCGATTCCCGTCTACGTCGCAACGCCCGCGAGCCACGTGCGGAGCATGGTCGCACGGGGTCTCGGCTACGGGCTGCTCTATGGGTTCGTGGCTGCGCTGCTCGTCTATCACCTGTTCCTCGGCCTGTCGACGCGCGAGTCCGTGTACGGCTGGTTCGCGGCGCATACGGGAAGCGTCCTGGTGATGTGGCTCCTGATGGATCGCGTGGGGGCCGAGATCTGGGCGCCGTGGATGCAGATGGTCGATGCGCCCGTCCAGCTCGCGGGGCTCGCCGTCTGGTTCGCCTCGATCCAGTTTGCGCGCCACTTCTTGGTGACGCGGGAGCGGGACCGGACATCGGACCTCGTGCTTCGCGTCGTCGCCGGAGTCGTGGTGCTAGCGATGGTGGTGACCCTGCTGCTCGATGCGACGATAACGGCCCGTCTCACGATGCCGGTCTTCCTGAGCGCACCGCTGCTCCTGGTGTGGATCGGTGTGCGCGCGCTGCGGCACGACGCGCCGGTCGCGCGGCTGTTCCTGATGGCGTGGAGCGCCTACCTGCTCACCGTCAGCTACTCGGTGCTCGCGGCGATGGGAGCGCTCACGTCGTTCGGTGCCTGGGGCAGGCTCGAGACGAGCCACGTGGCCGTGAAGCTAGGGCTCGCCGTGGAGCTCGGCCTGTTCTCGCTCGCGCTCGCCCAACGCATCAACGCGCTGAAGGGGGAGGGTGTCCGGCTTCGCTCCGAGGCGCGCAGCGAGGCGTTGGGCCGGCTCGAGGCGGAGCGGGCGCTCGCGGAGCGCGACGCGCAGCTGCGTCAGTCGCAGAAGATGGAGGCGATCGGGCGGCTCGCCGGCGGGATCGCGCATGACTTCAACAACCTGCTGCAGGCGATCCTCGGGTACGCGGAGATCCTGCTGATGCGCTTGCGCGAGGGCGATCCCAACCGGTCCGAGCTCGGGGAGATCCGCACGGCGGCGGAACGCGCGGCGTCGCTCACGAGCCAGCTCCTCGCATTCAGCCGCCGGCAGGTGCTCAAGACGACGGACATCGATCTCAACGAGCTCGTCGATGCGATGTCGGGTCTGCTGCGCCGTCTGCTCGGCGAGGACATCGACATCCGGTTCACGTGCGCACCCGAGCCGGCATGGGTGCACGGCGACCGCGGGCAGCTCGAGCAGGTGCTGATGAACCTGTGCGTGAACGCGCGCGATGCGATGCCCCGCGGTGGCGTGCTCGAGATCCGTCTCGCACGCGTGGAACGGGGGGCGAATCGGCTCGAGGGCCTGGATTGGGTCACGGAGCCGAGCTACATCGAGCTCACCGTGCGCGACACGGGCATGGGCATTCCCGCCGACGTCCTCGAGCACGTCTTCGAGC
The DNA here is from genome assembly GCA_964582775.1 of uncultured Myxococcales bacterium. Lineage (GTDB taxonomy): Bacteria > Myxococcota_A > UBA9160 > SZUA-336 > SZUA-336 > CAZOTO01. The sequence goes on along the minus strand of CAZOTO010000056.1, from coordinate 2,432 downwards.
CGTTCTACACCACGAAGGCCGAGGGGCAGGGCACGGGCCTCGGGCTGTCGACGGTGTACGGCATCGTGCGCCAACATCGCGGAATGGTGCGGGTGCGCAGCACGCTCGGCGTGGGAACGACCTTCTGGGTGTACCTTCCGTATGCGGCGCCGGCGCAGGATCCGGCGGCGAGGGAAGGAGGACGCGGCGCGTGACGCCTGGGACGCGAGCCTCGGGCCGCGTCGATGCGCTGGTGTCGTGGCTCTCGACGGGACTGCGCAGCGGCGCCGCGATGCCCGCGGTCGATGCGTTCGCCGCGACACGTGGCTCGGCATCGATCGAGTGGGCGCGCTCGGGTGCGATGGCGCTCACGGGTCTCGCGGACGGCGCGCCACGGCTCGCGCCGGGTCCCCTTGCGTCGGTCGCGCGATGGGCGGTCGAGGCGCTGCGCGCGCTCGCTCCCGCTGCCCGGCACGCAGCGCTCGAAGCGGTGGACGGTGCCGCCCTGCTCGGCGAGCGTGCGGCGCTCTTCGGTCTGCGCAGGCGCGGTGCGATTTCGCCGGGAGGGAGCTGCCGGCTCCTTCCCGCGGTGGACGGCTGGATCGCGGTGAACCTGGCGCGCCCGGACGACGTGTCGCTCCTTCCCGCGTGGTTGGGCGAGGGCGACGTGTCGGATCCGTGGGCGTTCGTGGCGCTGCGGATGCGCGAACGCGGTGCCCGCGACGCGATCGAGCGCGCGCGCTTGGTGGGGCTGCCGGCGACGGTGGCCGAGGATCCGCCCGTCGAGACACCGCCGTGGCTTCGCGTCGCGGCGATGGGCGAGGCGAGAGCGCGACACGAAGATGCGTCGCCGCTCGTCGTGGATCTCTCCTCGCTATGGGCAGGGCCGCTCGCGACGCATCTCCTCGCGCTCGCGGGCGCGCGCGTGATCAAGGTCGAGAGCACGCGCCGGCCCGACGGAGCGCGAAGCGGACCTGGGGCGTTCTTCGATCTGCTGAACGCGGGAAAGCGCAGCGTCGCGCTCGACTTCGGCACGCCGGAGGGGCGCGCGACCCTGCGCGCGCTCGTGGAGCGTGCGGACATCGTCGTGGAGAGCTCGCGCCCGCGGGCGCTCGCGCAGCTCGGCATCGAGGCCGAGGCGCTCGTGCGCGCGAGGCCCGGGCTCACCTGGGTCGCCATTAGCGGCTATGGACGGGCAGAGCCGGGCGCCGGCTGGGTCGCCTTCGGCGACGACGCGGGCGTGGCGGCCGGGCTCTCGCGCGCGCTCGCGCAGCGCCACGGTGCGCCGCTGTTCTGCGCGGATGCGATCGCGGATCCGCTCACCGGCGTGCACGCGGCGCTCGCTGCCTACGCATCCTGGTGTGGGGGCGGGGGGCATCTCCTCGATCTGGCGCTGCGCGACGTGGCAGCGAACGCGCTGCTGCGCGCCGCCTCCCCAGGGGACACGGCCGGCGAAGACGATCGGGTCGTCGAGACGGCCGGCGGCTGGGAGCTGTGCGTGGGGGGCGAGCGGATCGCGGTCGCGCCTCCTCGAGCGAGAGTCGCCGCCGGCCGCGCGCGGCCGCTCGGTGCGGACACGCGCGAGGTCTGCGAGGAGCTCGGCATCCCATGCTGATCACGGACGCCGAGATCGAGGGCCTCGGCCCGCTCGACGTGCGGATCCGCGGCGGCGTGGTGCGCGAGATCGGGCGCGAGCTCGCGCGCGACGGGCGCGAGGATCGGCTCGAGGCGCGCGGAGGAGCGCTCCTTCCCGGGCTGCACGATCACCACGTGCATCTTCTCGCGCTCGCCGCGGCCGGGTCCTCCGTGCGCTGCGGACCGCCCGAGGTGACCGACGAAGCCGCTCTGCGCGCGGCCCTGGCGGCAGCGCCCGGCGGCCCCGCGCAGTGGATCCGCGGCATCGGTTACCACGAGAGCGTGGCGGGCGAGCTCGATCGCGCGCGCCTGGATGCGCTCGTGCCGGAGCGCCCGCTTCGCATCCAGCATCGCAGCGGCGCCGCGTGGCTGGTGAACTCGGCCGCGCTCGCGCGGCTCGGCCTCGACGTCCGCGCGGGCTCGTCGGACGTGGTGCCTCCGGACGAGGAGCTCGCCGGCGTGGAGCGCGACGCACGCGGCCGTCCGACGGGACGGCTCTTCCGTCTGGATGCGTGGCTGCGCGCGCGACTTTCCGCCGAGTCCGCACCGGACCTGCGCGCGGTGAGCGAGCGGCTCGCGCGCTTCGGCGTCACCGGAGTCACGGATGCGACGGCAACGACGGGCGAGCGCGAGCTCGCGCTCTTCGCGCGGGCGATCGTGTCGGGAGAGCTCGGGCAGCGGCTGGTGGCGATGGCCGGCCCGGATCGGCCCGATGCGTGGCCGGCGGGAGTCGAGCGCGGGCCGGCGAAGATCCTTCTCGACGAGCGCCATCTTCCCGGATTCGACGAGCTCTGCGCGCTGATCCGACACCATCGTGC
>CAZOTO010000055.1:0-18171 GCA_964582775.1 uncultured Myxococcales bacterium | reverse complement strand
GGTGCGCTACGCCGATCTGCGTGGCTATTCTTTCTCCCGCGAGGACGTCTCGGGAAAGGGCTTGGCCAACGAGTACTCAACTCTTCTTGGCTCCGTCTTCACGCGCGAGATGAAACCCTTCGAAGTCGAAATCCTCGTTGTGGATGCAAGCAGCACGAGCCAGACTTTCTATCGAGTCCTGTACGACGGGAGCATGACGGATCACGATCATTTCGCGTCGATAGGAGGGGATTTCGAAAAGCTATCCGGAATCCTGCGAAACGGATGGAAAGAGGGATTGTCGTTGAATGAAGCGATTTCCCTTGGACGTAAGGCTCTGTCGGGTGATGGAAGCGGAAATGGGTCATCATCACCGGATCTCGATGAAACGAGCCTCGAAGTGGCCGTGCTCGATCGAGCTCGTGAGGGACGAAAGTTTCGACGGCTTCCGAAGGAGGAGATCAGGCGACTGATCTGCAGATAGAAGTGCAGAAGAGGATCTACGGTCTCGAGACGGAGTACGGAATCATCTTCACGCCGGAAGGTCGAAAGACGCTTCCGGTGGAAAAGGCGATTCGCTTCCTGTTCGAGAAGCTGATCACGACCGAGCACTTTCTGAACGTCTTCTTGGAGAATGGTGCTCGCTTCTACCAGGACACGGGATGTCATCCCGAGTATGCAACACCAGAGTGCGCCAGCCCCCGAGATCTGGTCATCTTCGATCGAGCGGGCGAGCGAATCCTCGAAGACCTGCAGCTGTACGCCGAGGAAAAGATTCGCGAAGAGCGTGTTCCTGGGAAGCTTTCAATCTTCAAGAACAATACTGATTTCGTAGGCAACTCCTACGGCTGTCACGAGAATTACCTCGTCGATCGCGATGTCGATTTCTACTATCTTGCGGAGCAGCTGATTCCCTTCTTGGTCACGCGGCAGATCTTTGCGGGAGCAGGAAAGGTGTTCCAGAGCCAGGACGGTGTGCACTATTGCATTAGCCAGCGCGCCCAGCACATCTATCAGAAGATCTCCGGAACGACGACCAATGATCGATCGATCATCAATACGAGGGATGAGCCCCACGCCGATCGCGAGCGGTATAGACGTCTCCACGTAATCGTGGGCGACTCGAACATGTCGGAGTACGCGAGCTTCGTGAAGATCGGAACTTGCGCGGTTGTGCTCCAGATGATCGAGGATGGGTTCATCAACAAGGACTTCACGCTGCGCCATCCCGTGAAGGCGATCAAGGACATCTCGTACGATACCAGCTGTAAGAAGAAGCTCCGTCTCGAGAACGGTCGAGAGTACTCTCCGATCGAGATCCAACGCGAGTACTGCGAGATGGCGAAGCGGTATTCCGAACAGTACCCCGTAAGCGATCAGATCCGCAGCTCGATTGTCGAGTGGGACTACATCCTCGATTGTCTAGAAAACGATCCTGACAAACTCGATACGAAACTCGACTGGCTGATCAAACGAAAGCTCATAGACCGCTACATCGAGCGGCACGGAATTTCCTGGCACGATCCCCGAATTTTCATGTTGGATCTGCAGTTTCACGACATTCGAAGGGATCGGGGATTCTTCTACCTGCTGGAACGAAACGGCCAAGCCGATCGTTTGTTCACCGATTCCGAAATCGACAAGGCGAAGACGGAACCTCCGCAGGACACGCGGGCGCGCATGCGAGGAGACTTCATCAAGCTCGCCCGGCAGAACAACATTCAGTACGACCTCGACTGGTCGAATATCCGACTGGGAAATCTGTTGAACGTTCGCGTGATCTGCAACAACCCATTCGAGACGGATACGGAAAAGGTGACCGAACTCGTTCGCACGATACAGAAGACGAACTTGCGTCGGACCTCCCTCTCGAAGTTGGTGATCCAGAGTTAGTCATGAGTGGACCCTCGGAACCGCATCTGCGTTCTGTACCACATCGAGCGGATGATTCGACCGCGATCCCTTCCGAGTCCGGTAGTCCTTCGGGCGGGACGCGGTTGGTTGCTGTGCTGGGGGTCGTGCTCGCGATTGCGTTGGGGCTCCTCGGATGGAGCCGGGTCGAGCTCGCGCACCGGGTAGAGGCTCACGCACGAGAGGTCGACTCGCTGCACCAAGCCATCGCGGAGCGCGACCGATCCATCGCGGAGCGCGATGAACGGATTGCCGCCCAAGCGGATCGAATTTCCCATGTTCGGGAACGCTTGGAGTCCGTGATCCAGCTGATCGACGATCCCCTCGACCCGTGACCCCCCGTCTTCCTTTTAGTTAGCGCCCCTTCCTGCCGATGAGCGATTGGGTTCCGGGGAGCGTCCCCTTCGTACTCTCGTCCCCGGCGAGTCGGAGAGGTCTCGATGTTCAAGTGGTTCGCTGGCCTTCTATCCAATGATTTGGCGATCGATCTCGGCACCGCGAATATCCTCGTGTATGCCCGCGACCGAGGCATCATCTGCAGCGAGCCTTCCGTCGTCGCAGTGACCGAGGGTCCCGATCGCTCCCGCAAGGTGGTTGCCGTAGGAAACGAAGCCAAGGAAATGCTGGGCCGCACTCCGGGCAGCATTCGTGCGATTCGCCCGATCAAAGACGGAGTAATCGCAGACTTCGCAGTCACGGAAGCGATGCTGCGCTACTTCATTCAGAAAGCGCACAATCGAAGGAGGCTCGTGCGCCCGCGCATCGTGATCTGCATGCCGCCTTGCATCACGTCCGTCGAGAAGCGGGCCATCCGAGAGTCTGCGCTCTCCGCTGGCGCTCGCGAGGTCTATCTCATGGAGGAGCCCATGGCGGCTGCGATCGGAGCGGGCCTCGACGTGACCCAGCCGACTGGCAACATGGTGATCGATGTGGGCGGAGGGACGACCGACGTCGCGGTCATCTCGCTTGCCGGCGTGGTGACCTCGAGCTCCGTTCGTATCGGAGGCGACAAGCTCGACGAAGCGATCATCCAGTATGTTAAGCGAAAGCACAATCTCCTGATCGGGGAGAGAACCGCGGAGATCATCAAGGTCACGATTGGAACCGCAGTCGAATGCAGTCCGCCGAAGACCATGGAGATCAAGGGGCGCGATCTCGTAGGCGGTATCCCGAAGATGATCGTACTCTCGAGCGAGGAGGTCCGCGAGGCGTTGACCGAGCCGATCCATCAGATCGTGGACAGCGTTCTGCAAACGCTCGAGCGAACTCCCCCAGAGCTCGCAGCGGACATCGTGGATCGCGGGATCATGCTCGTCGGAGGCGGCTCCCTGCTCCATGGTTTCGACCAGCTACTCCGGCAGGAGACGAAGCTGCCGATCCTTCGGGGCGAAGATCCATTCACAGCAGTGGCGATGGGTGCAGGGAAAGCCCTCGAGTCCCTTTCGCTCTTGCGCGAGGTCGCGACGACCGACTGAATCGACCGCGCGACCGGTACCATTACGGCGTCCCGTTTCTCGAACGTCGAGGATGAATTTGGTGGCGCCGAACCGCATCGTTGTGCTCCAGCAAGGTCGACGAGAAGACGTGCGACCCATCCTTGCGGGCGACGAAGTACAGGTATGGAACGTCCTCCGGTGACAGGACGGACCGAATGCTATCGAGCGACACGCCGGCGATCGGTCCAGGTGGAAGGCCGCTACGGACGTAGGTGTTGTAGGGGGTGTCGTCCTGTAGATCCCTCTTGCGAAGATTCCCGTCCCATGTTCCATCCCGGTCGATCACTCCATAGATGACCGTTGGGTCGGCCTGCAAACGCATCCCTCGGCGGAGGCGATTCCAGAAGACGGCTGCGACGAGCGGTCGCTCCCGCGGAATCGACGTCTCCTTCTCGACGATCGATGAGAGCGTCAGGATCTCGTGGAAAGTCAGCTCGGACGCTTCGATGCGTGCACGATCCTCCTCAGTCAAGCGATGGAGGAGCTCCTCGTGCATGTGCCGAACGACCTGCTCTGCGGGTGTGCGTCGCTGGAATCGATAGGTCTCGGGATACAGATATCCCTCTGCAGTCGGCGCCTCGATGCCCAGCGATCGAACGAAGCTCTCGTTGCGTGCCCATTCGAGGAACTCTTCCGCTGAGGTGATTCCTGCTTGCTCGAGCCGTTGTGCAACCTCATCGAGCCGAAACCCCTCAGGTACGGTGACGGTATGCGTCTTCACTTCACCGTCGACGAGCCTCTCGAGAATCTCCCTAGGGCTCATCGCGGGAGAGAGCTCGTATTCGCCACTCTTGATTCCGCGATCGAGATCCTTCGCTCGCGCCCAGAGCACGAGGGGGTAGGAGCCGAAGGGCCATCTCCCGCGGAGGAGGCCATCGTTTTCGAGCCGTGCGACGATTCGCGTGAGTCCCTCGCCTGGCTCGACGGTGAAGACGCGCTCCGGTGCTCTCGGAGATGTCGGTGCGGAGAGCCATTGCGATGCAGCCGCAAGGATGAGAAGTCCGCTGCATACCGAGAATGCCACGAACCCAACAGCTGCAATCCGGATTGCGGAGATCAATCGGCGTGACGACCAAGCCATGTCTGAAGGATCAGGGAGGCTGCAATCGGATCCACCTTGCCTCTGCGTTCCTTGGAGCGAACGCCTCCACGCTCCAGCACCCGCTCCGCCTCGAGGGAGCTCAGGCGTTCGTCGAGATATTCGATGGGAATCCCCGTCCGCTCGGTCACGCGATCGCCGAATCTTCTGCTCGCTTTCGCCTGATCGCCGATGCGCCCATCCATGTGGAGCGGCAATCCGATGACGATTCGGGTCACTTGGTGGAATTCGACGAGTTCGGCGATTCGATCCAATGCACCTGCTCCAACCGAGCCGTCTCGGCGCGGGGTGTTCCGAATGGTCTCGAGCGGGAGAGCGATCGATCCTGTTGCGTCGGTGATCGCAACGCCGATCCGCCGCTCCCCGTAGTCGATCGCCATCGCTCTCATGATGCGAACGGTAGCAACCGGAGATCCAAACCCACAGATGAGCTAGCGTAGCGTCCCAGGACAGGAAGAAGATGTGGACGCGGCTTCCAGATGTCCCAACGCCTCGCGACAGGCCATCCGGACGGCGGGATCTCCGCCTCTCGAGTGATCGGAGAGCGTTCTGTACGCGGTCTCTCCCCCGATCTGTCCGAGCGCCTGCGCGGCCGCCACCTTCAATTCCCGCAGCCTCCGCCGCTGCAGGAACCCATTCCGATCGAGAATCTCCCGGAGCCCCTCCACGGCTTCGCTCATCCCCAGGCGACCGAGGCTCCGGATCGCCTCGCGCCGGACCGAATCGGGGGACGACTTGCGCCCTCCCGCGATGTCGAGCAAGGCTCGAAACGCCCTGCGAGAGGTTGCGCATTCTCCCAGACAGGTTGCAGCGGCCTCTGCGCGGTCCTCGGGACCGGAGAGCGCGCAGATCAGCGCATCGATGGCGCGCGCCGTGCCGATCCGTGCGAGCGATCGTGCCGCTTCACGCGCGAGTGGGGGTTCCGCGTGTTGGAGCAGATCCATCAAGGCTGGCACGCTGTGTGGGTTCTGCAGCTCTCCGAGAAGACGAGCCATCCGGCGAGCTTGGTTGCCGTCGGACGACGACAGCTCGAGAAGGAGGGGATCCAGGGCTGCGTCTCCCATGGCGATCAACACCGACGTGGCTCGACTTCGCTCCTCTGCGCTCCCACTCGCGTAGCGACCGATGATGCGTTCTACCGATTCGCCTGGCTCCGTTACGAGTACCTGCGTCGCCTGTACGCTCTCTAGACCGGACGCCTCGCATGCTTGCTCGATGACGAAGTCGACGAGATCCGAGTGGCGAAGAAGACGACGCAGGCGATCCCGAGCCTCCTCGCGCATGCGTTCGGTCCGCACCTGCGAAACCTGCGCATGGCGACGGTACGCAAGCACGGCGCGATACGCGTCCACGAAGTTTTTTCCGGCGACGAGCGAGGCGACGAGCAGCTCGATCTGATTGGCCAAGAGATGATACGAAGGGAGATCGTCGCAGCTCTCGAGCTCACCGAGTCGATGCACGAGATCGAGCGTCGTTCGATGAGCTGCGGAAGACGCATCCGGATCGACCTCCCCGTTCGTCGATCGGGTGTCGTCCACGTGTCCGGCTGCGTTGCGAGGGGAGATGGAATCCTTGGTGCGGAATCCGCCCCGCGAGGAAGGTGCATCCGTCCCCGCTGCCGTGATGTGATGTACACCGCGCTCGTGGAGCGCCCGCCCGAAATCGGCCCCGGGGGCGGAGGCAACGCAGAGGGCTTCGACGAGGATCGCGATCTCCTCGGCCTCGAGTCCCGCGACGACGCGAATTTCGCCGACCCCGTGGGATCCGAGCAAGGCTCCGAGCTCGTCGATTCCGGGTCCGCGCAAGGGGCTGCCCGCCGGAAGGGCGACGAAGCCATGCTCCCGGGTCTCGATCCGCAGCTCCCGATTGGGCGCGAGGCTCCTCGTCCAGAGATCGATGGCGCGTCGCAGGGCCGCTCGCAGCCGGGGATCTCCGGGATCGTAGTAGCGCCTCGCTCGAACCGCGCGCGCGAGCTCGAGGAGCAGGGGCGCCACCTCTTCGGGTGCCAGATGTGCTTCGGACATGCGATGAGACTCCCGCGACCCCTGTCCGGATTCCGCCGGTAGCCGACACGCAAATCGGAGTCTCCTTCGTGCAACTTGAGCCGGAACCCCGCGACCTGCTGGTGGGGGAGCGTTCTTCATCACGCCCGATTGCGGCCCGGAGATCCTCTGGGTATGATTTCGCCGTATTTTCGCTTCATTGACTTCCCCCGTCGCGCCGAATACGATCGCAATCTGAATGGGAAGTACCTGATATCAAATGAGAATTCTTGTACTCCTCCTGGCGACGGGCTTGGGCTCCGGCTTGGTGCCGAGGGCTCCAGGGACGGTCGGATCGATCGTGGGGCTCGCCATACACGGCATGCTCGTGCGTCTGCCCGCCGCGGGCTATTGGGCCTCGATCGCGGCGGTGCTCCTCGTTGGAACGTGGGCTGCCGGCCGTGCCGAGGTGATCCTCCAGAGCGAGGACGATGGGCGGATCACCGTGGACGAGGTGGCAGGAATGCTCGTCTCGCTCGCGTGGCTACCCGCGCGGATCGATGTGGCATTGGCGGGTTTCCTGATGTTCCGGATCTTCGACATCGCGAAGCCATTCCCGGTACGACGATTCGAGCGCATCGGCGGCGGTGTAGGGGTGATGGCGGATGACCTGATGGCCGGTGCGTACGCGAATCTCGCGGGCCAGGTCTTGTGGCGGTTCGCGTTTCCTGGGGGGCTCACGTGACGCGCGACCCCGCATGGATCCTCACGATCGGCGACGAGCTGATGCGCGGAGAGATCGTCGACTCCAACAAGTCGTTTCTGTCGGAGCGACTGCTCTCCCTCGAGATCGAGGTCGCACGGCATGTGAGCGTTCCCGACCGCCCCGAGTCGATCGAGGAAGTGCTGCGCGAATCCGCTCGAAGGGCGGAGGTGGTGATCGTATCCGGGGGGCTCGGTCCGACGCGAGACGATCTCACGACCGAAGTGGCAGCGAGGGCCTTCGGCAGGCTCCTCGTGCGCGACTGCGTTGCGCTCGAGGGCATCCGCGCATTCTTCGCGTCCCTTGGCCGAACGATGGCGGAGAACAATGCGAAGCAGGCGGATTTTCCCGAAGGAGCGGACATCCTGCCCAATCCGTTGGGAACGGCGCCGGGGTTCATGCTCGAGGTGGGACCGATTCCCGAAGGCGAGCCCTCCCTGCTCTTCTTCTTGCCCGGTGTTCCCCGCGAGCTCTACCGGATGATGGAAGAGCAGGTCCTGCCGAGGATCGTGAAGCATCGAGCTGCCCGGGGCGTGTGGCCGCGCGCCGTGCGCTCCGCGCTGCTGCGTACCTTCGGGGTCGGCGAATCGAACCTCGATCGCAGCCTGGATGACCTGGTTCGCGACGATCCGGATGCTTCTCTCGGCTTCCGGACCCAGTTCCCGGACAATCTCGTGCGGATCGTCGTTCGTGACGTCGATCCCGCGGCCGCCGATGCGAAGCTCCAAACCCTCGTGTGCCATGTGTGTGAGCGGCTCGGATCTCTGGTGGTGAGCGACGAGGGGCGATGGCTCTGGGAGGTGGTCGGCGATCTGCTCATCGGCCGGAAGCTCACGATTGCGGTGGCGGAGTCGTGCACGGGCGGGCTGCTGTCGAGTCGTTTGACCGATGTGCCCGGAAGCTCCGCCTATCTGCGATCTTCCTGGATCGCGTACTCGAACGAGTCCAAGGTGCGGGAGCTCGGGGTTTCGGCCGGGGAGATCGAGCGTCACGGTGCGGTGTCGGAGCCCGTCGTCCGGCAGATGGCCCAGGGGGCCCGCACTCGATCCGGTGCAGACATCGGCCTCGCCACGAGCGGCATAGCAGGACCTGGCGGGGGCACACCCGAGAAGCCCGTGGGTACGGTCTGGGTGGCGATTGCAGACCAAGACGGGACCATGGCACAGCAGTATCCGCTTGGTGGCCGCGACCGAGCCCTCAACAAAGAGCTCGCCACGCACATCGCACTCGATTGGATCCGGCGCCGCGTTCTCGCCCTGCCGCTCACGGAATCGACGTTCCCGCGGCCGAGGGATGGACGCCGGTGAGCCCAGCCAGCTTCGTCCGTTGCTTCTTCGGGGTCGAGCTCCCTCGCCAGGCTCGGGACTCCATTGCAGAGGCGATCGAGAACGTTCGCGCGGTGGTTTCCGATCCCGAGGCGGTGCGTTGGATCTCGATCGACTGCCTCCACCTCACGCTCAAGTTCATGGGGGATGTCCCTTCCGAACGCATTCCGGACCTCGCCCGAAGATCCCACGCGAAGCTCGCAAGTACCCCTCGATTCGATATCGCCCTCGCCGGATTCGGTGCCTTTCCCAACGCTCGCCGGGCTCGCGTCCTCTGGCTCGGCGTGGCGACTGGCGCACGCGAGCTAGCCCGGATCGCGAGAAGGCTCGACTCGGTTGCAGCCTCGTTCGGTGTGGCGCGCGATCATCGGCCCTACCAGGCGCATTTCACGCTCGGCCGACTAGGGAAGCCGGATCTCGTCTCGATCGAGCGTGCGACACCCTCTCCGGAGATCGCCTTCACCGTCGAGGAAGTCCTACTCTACGAGAGCCGCCTTGGATCGAGCGGCGCCACATATGTTCCCCTGGCACGCCTTCCTCTGCGAGAGCATGGGGAGGCCGGTTTCGATGGATTCGCCCCCGAAATCTAGGAGACGACACGATGGTTCGAGCAAAGGAAAGTGGAGACAAGCAGAAGGCGGTCGATCTGGCGATTGCCTCGATCGAGAAGCAGTTCGGCAAGGGTTCGATCATGGTGATGGGCGAGGACCAGATCGGTCAGGAGATGCCCGTCATCTCGACCGGATCGCCGAGTCTCGATATCGCATTGGGAGTGGGCGGGCTCCCGAAAGGACGCGTCGTCGAGATCTACGGTCCCGAGTCTTCCGGCAAGACGACCCTCGCGCTCTCGACGGTGGCGGAGTGTCAACGTGCCGGGGGGGTCGCAGCATTCATCGACGCGGAACACGCCCTCGACATCACGTATGCGGCGAAGCTCGGCGTGAAGGTCGAGGAGCTGCTCGTGTCCCAGCCCGATACCGGAGAGCAGGCGCTCGAAATCGCAGACATGCTCGTGCGTTCCGGTGCCGTCGACATGGTGGTGATCGATTCGGTGGCGGCTCTCGTGCCGCGGGCGGAGATCGAGGGGGAGATGGGCGACTCGCATGTCGGGTTGCAGGCGAGGCTCATGAGCCAGGCGCTTCGGAAGCTCACCGGGAACCTCGCCCGGTCGAATACCGTGATGGTCTTCATCAATCAGGTGCGGATGAAGATCGGTGTCATGTTTGGAAATCCCGAGACGACCTCGGGCGGAAATGCCCTCAAGTTCTACGCCTCCGTGCGGCTCGATGTTCGCAGGATCGGTCAGATCAAGGACGGCAACGAGTCGATGGGAAGCCGAGTGCGCGTGAAGGTGGTGAAGAACAAGTGTGCTCCTCCCTTCCGACAGGCAGAGTTCGATCTGATGTACGACGAGGGAATTTCCAAGCACGGAGACATCCTCGACATTGCGTCCGAGGCCGGCCTGCTGGAGAAAAGTGGTACCTGGTACGCCTTCGAGGGCAACCGCATTGGCCAAGGGAGGGAGAACGCGAAGCGATTCCTGCGCGAGCATCCCGATGTGTACGACCGGTTGGCTGAACGAGTGTTTGCGCATGCCGGTATCAAGAGGAAGGCCGCGACAGCGGAGGCCGTCGTAGGTGATCGCGAACCAGTGGCCGAGGCGTAGCGCGGCCCGGCGGTTTCGGCGGGAGAGGAAGTCTCAAGACGGCGAAAAGATTCGTCGATTCAGCCGCACATCGGAGACCGCTCGGAAGCGGCCGGGGTGGCGGGCATGGATCTCAATGACATCCTGCGGATCGCGATCAAGGGCAACGCCTCGGATATCCATCTGAAGGCGGGACTTCCGCCACTCTTCCGAATCGATGGCGCTCTCGTACCGTTGAAGAACGGCGAGCGACATACCCCGGAGCAGCTGCACGGCATCGCGCAGCAGATCATGACACCGGGGCAGCGCGCGCATTTCGAGAAGAACCGCGAGGTGGATCTCGCCTACTCCGTGGCCGGTCTGGGACGATTCCGCGTGAATGCGTTCATGCAGCGCGGTACGGTCGGAATCGTCTTTCGTGTCATTCCGTTCGGAGTGAAGACGATCGAGCAGCTTCTGCTCCCGAAGGTCGTCGAGAAGATTGCGATGGAGCAGCGCGGGCTGATCCTGGTGACAGGAACGACTGGCTCCGGAAAGTCGACGACCCTTGCGGCCATGATCGACTACATCAACACGAATCGGACCTGCCACATCATCACGATCGAGGATCCGATCGAGTTCTTGATCCGGGACAAGCGCTCGATCGTGAACCAGCGCGAGATCGGAGTGGATACGAACACTTTCTCGACCGCTCTGCGCTCCGCGTTGCGTCAGGATCCGGACGTCATCCTGGTCGGTGAGATGCGCGACTTCGAGACGATCGAGACCGCGCTCACCGCTGCCGAGACGGGCCACCTGGTGATGTCGACGCTGCACACCGTCGATGCTGCCGAGACCATCACCCGCATCGTGAGCGTCTTCCCGCCGCACCAGCAGGCGCAGATCCGCCTGCAGCTCGCCAACATCGTGAAGGGCGTGATCAGTCAGCGCCTCGTTCCGAGGGCCGACGGGAAGGGCCGCGTGCCGGCGGTGGAAGTGCTCGTATCCACTGCGCGGATCCGGGAGTGCATCTCCGACAAGGATCTCGCGAAGGAGATCCCCGAGACGATTGCCAAGGGGTTCACCACCTACGGGATGCAGACCTTCGATCAATCGCTCATGCACCATGTGCGGAGCGGCCAAGTCACCTACGAGGAAGCACTCCTCCACGTCTCCAACCCCGACGACTTCGCGTTGCGGTTCAAGGGCATCTCGGGTACGTCGGACTCCACGTGGGAGGACTTCGAGCGCGACGAAGCCGCCGCGGAAGAGATCGATCTCCTCGACTCGGAGGACGACGACGACCTCAAGCTGGAGCGGTTCTAGCCCGCGCCCTGGACCGCCCCAAGCCTCCCCCTGGGGTATTCCCACGCCGCGGTGTGCCGCGAGCCGGTGTCCTCTCGATCCGGTGCTGGTATTCTCTGCCGCCATGACCGGAAACGAGATCCGAGAGGCATTCCTGCGCTATTTCGAGGAGCGCGGGCACGAACGGGTGGCTGCCTGCTCCCTCGTCCCGCAGGGCGACGCCACGCTCATGTTCGTCAACGCGGGCATGGTTCCCTTCAAGCGCGTCTTCCAGGGCGAGGAAACCCGGCCCTACCATCGGGCGGTGAGCGCCCAGAAGTGCATGCGGGTCTCGGGAAAGCACAACGACCTGGAAGAGGTCGGCCGCTCCCCCAGTCACCAGACCTTGTTCGAGATGCTCGGAAACTTCTCCTTCGGCGATTATTTCAAGCGGGAGGCGATCGAGTACGGCTGGGATTTCCTCACCCGCGTGGCGAAGCTCCCACCCGAACGGCTGGTCGTCTCCGTGCATCGGGATGATGAAGAGGCCTACCGCCTCTGGCGGGAGCACGTTGGCATAGAGCCCCGGCGCATCTTCCGTTTGGGGGACGACGAGAATTTCTGGCAGATGGGGGATACGGGACCCTGCGGCCCGTGCTCCGAGATCCATCTGATCACGGATCCCTCGGTCTTCGATGCCGGGGGCGACCCGTCCGGCTCCGGCTTCCTCGAGCTGTGGAACCTGGTGTTCATGCAGTTCGAGCAGGCGGCGGACGGCTCCCGCCGGCCGCTGCCCAAGCCCTCGATCGATACGGGCATGGGTCTCGAGCGGCTGGCCAGGGTGTTGCAGGGCGTGCAGAGCAACTACGACACGGACCTGTTCCGCCCCGTGATCGATCGCGCCGTGGGGATCTGCGGCAAGCGCTACGGTGCAAGCCCCGAGAGCGACGTGTCGCTTCGCGTCGTGGCGGATCATGCACGCGCATGCGCGTTCCTGGTGGGCGACGGGGTGTTGCCGTCGAACGAGGGCCGCGGCTATGTCCTGCGCCGGGTCCTGCGCCGCGCAGCCCGGCACGGCGTGCTCCTCGGGATCGAGGCGCCGTTCCTCCATGACGTCGTGCAGTCCGTGATCGACGAGATGGGCGACGCCTATCCGGAGCTTCGCGAGCGGCGTCCGTTCATCACCGAGACGATCCGCAAGGAGGAGGAGCGCTTCCTCAAGACGCTCGGCCGCGGGCTCGAGCTGCTCGAAGAAGAGGTTCGCCGGGCGCGCAACCAGAAGCACTCATCGCTCGCCGGGGACGTCGTCTTCAAGCTGTACGACACCTACGGCTTCCCAACGGATCTCACGGAGGACATCCTTCGAGGCCACGGCCTTGCCTACGATCGTGCCGAGTTCGACCGCTGCATGCGAGAGCAGGCGGAGCGCGCCCGCGCGGCATGGAAGGGCACGGGTGCGGCGGTGCCGTCCGAGGTCTACGGCGCGATTGGTGCGCGGATCCGCTCCGAGTTCGTGGGATACGACACGCTCGAGGCGACTTCCGAGATCGTCGCCCTCGTGCGAGACGGCTCCGAGGTCGAGCAGGTCACCGAGGGCGATCGGGTCGAGGTCGTCGTCGCCCGCACGCCTTTCTACCCTGAGAGCGGAGGCCAGGTGGGGGACGCAGGAGCGATCGAGACCGCATCGGCGCGGATCGAGATCGACGACACGCAGCGCCCTGTCGACGGTGTGATCGTGCACGTGGGGCGCGTGGTCCTCGGGACCACGCGGGTCGGAGAATCCGCTCGTCTCATGGTGGATGCGGCGCTGCGTGCGGCGACCGTGCGCAATCACTCCGCGACGCACCTCCTCCACTGGGCCTTGCGTCGCGTGCTCGGTCCGCAGGTGAGCCAGGCCGGATCCCTCGTGGGGCCGCATCGCCTTCGCTTCGACTTCACGTGGGACGAGCCCCTTACGGACGAGCAGATCCGCCAGATCGAGGATCTGGTGAATGGATTGATCCTCGAGAATCTCGCCGCCGAGGTCGACTCTCGAAGCTACAAGGATGCCATCGCCGCCGGAGCCGTGGCGATCTTCGAGGAGAAGTACGGCGATCGCGTGCGCGTGGTGCGTTTCGGCCCCTCGATGGAGCTTTGCGGAGGCACCCACGCGAGAGCCACCGGTGACATCGGCTCGTTGCGCATCCTCTCGCAGACGGCGATCGGTGCAGGGGTGCGCCGGCTCGAGGCGCAGACCGGTTTGGGTGCACTCGATCATGCGCGGAGCGAGGGGGCGGTGCTGCGCAACCTGTCGCGGATGCTTCGCGTCCCGCCGGAAGAGGTGGGCTCGCGGATCCAGAAGCTCCTGGACCGACAGAAGGAGCTCGAGCGCGAGCTCGAGGCGGCACGTGCGCGGATGCGTCGCGGCGGCAGCTCGGACCCCATGCAGCAGATTCACGAGGTCGGCGGTGTTCGCTACGTCACCGCCGAGGTGGAGGAAGCGAGCCCGAAGGAGCTGCGCACGATGGTCGACGAGCTCAAGCAACGCATCGGATCGGGCGTGGTGCTGCTCGCCTCCCGCCACGAGGGGAAGGTGGCGCTCGCGCTCGGGGTTACCGCAGATCTCGCGTCGCGATTTCCTGCGGGGCGGCTGATCAAGGGGCTCGCGGAGTGCGTCGGTGGTTCGGGGGGAGGGCGCCCAGACTTCGCGCAGGCTGGCGGAAGCCAGCCCGAGAATCTCCCGCGTGCACTGGATCTCCTGGCTCCGTTGCTCGCGGGGACCGGGAGTTAGCGCGCCGTCGCACCGGGTTGCAGGCCGAGGCCGGCTCCTGCGTTCATCGCTGCGAGCTCGCTTTCGACCGACCGCCGAAGGCTCCGATCCGGATTCTCCGCGAGCGCCTGACGAAGGACCTGATCGGCCTCCTCCCGTCGATGAAGGCGAGCGAGCGCGAGTCCGAGCCTGGAGAGAGTCCGCGCACGATCCGAGTGGTCCGGATAGCGGCTCAGCGCTTCGCGATAGCGCCCGACGGCGGCGTGGTAGTCGCCGTCCTCGAAGTAGAAGTCGCCGATCTCGATCTCTCGCCGCGCCAGGCGGTTCTCCGCCTCCGTGAGCTTCTCGCGTGCCTCCGCGGCCCTCTCGAACTCCGGGAAACGCCCGATCAGGGTGCGGAAGTCCTCGACCGCCGCGTGGGTCGGGGTGGGATCGCGATCCGAGGAGCGCATCTGCTCGTACCCGCATGATGCCTTGCGGTAGAGCGCATACGGCACCTGCGGGTGGCGTGGGTGGAGCTCCACGAAGTCCTCGTAGTAGCTCGACGCCTCCTCGTACTGCTTGCGATCGAAGTGGATGTCTGCCAGCTGGATCTCCGCGAGGGTTGCGTACTCGCTGTAGGGGTAGCTGTCGATGACTTCCTGGAACCGCGCGATGGCCTCGCTGTAATCGACGGTATGGAAGAAGAGGAGGGTCTTCCTTCCCTTCAGGATCTCCAGGCCCTCGTTGTAGAACTCCTCCGCCGACGAAAGATCCTCTACCACGGGGGCGCTCGCACACGCCGCGGCGAGCAGGGTCCAACAGGCGAGAAGGGCGCGGCGTGCGACGCATCCCCCTCGTCGCGTGCACCTGTCCGGCGTCGCGAGGGGAGGCCGGGAGAGCCTGGAGGATTCCGGGACCGCCACGATCGATCTCGACTGGTTCATTGCAACACCTCGGTTCCTCGCGGGAAAATCGACCCTACACCCCGAATCGCGCCCCCGCCCGCCCACGGGCGTGATCCGGATGGCATTGTTAGAATGCCGCCCGCCCCACCGGATTCGGATCGCAGCACCGGATTCGAATCATAGATCGAAGGAGAGGTTGAAGATGGCTTCGCCCCTGTCCTCGGACAAGCGTCTGATCGAGCGTAGCCTACGCAAGGGAGAGTTCACCCCCGCAGACGTGAAGGAGGCCTCGGCCTCGCTGCCCGATCTCGCGGAGCGGGTTCGTCCGGTGACCCCCGAGGAGATCGACGAGCTGCGGAGCGAGCTGATTCGCGAGCACGAGGTGCGCTGTGAGCGCATCGCCCGTCGGCTGGAGGAAGGTCCACCAGCACCGCCGAAGCCCCAGATGGCCACCGAGCCCATCGGCGACCTCTAACGCCCGACGGGGCTGCCCGAGCCCGTAGCCATGATCAAAGAGCGATTCGGAGCCCGGATGGACCAAGGGGTCCGCTCGGTGTTTCCGTTCGTCTCCCGGATTCGCGTTCATCCCGACATCTTCACCATGGTCGGAGTGGGGCTCTCGGCCGTGGCTGGGTGGGCGTTCTCGGTCGATCGCGCGATTTGGGCCGGGGTCATCTGGACCTTTGCGGGGCTGTGCGATCTGTTGGACGGAGTCGTCGCCCGGCAGCAGGGGACGGCGAGCCGCGCCGGGGCGTTTCTCGATTCCTCGATGGATCGCCTCTCCGACCTGCTCGTGCTGGCGGGAATCGGAATCGCGATGACCCGAAGCGGATCCGTGGGGGGGACAGCCCTCGTCTTCTGGGTCGTCATCGGATCGGTCATGACCAGCTACGTTCGCGCGCGTGGGGAGATCGAGCTCGCGGAATTTCGTGCCGGCTTCATGGAGCGGGGTGAGCGGATGATCCTGCTGATCACCGGTGCGATCCTCGGCTGGCTCGAGGTGGCGCTCTGGCTGGTTGCGATCGGATCGACGGTGACGACCCTCCAGCGGATCGTGCTCGGGCGGCGCCTGCTGCACCAGCTCGATCGCACCGGAATGGATCCGACGCTTCTTCGGGCGGCCGGGGCCTCGTCGGCGCCTGCTGGAGGGGACGAATCGACCGGAGGAGGAGGCTCTCGATGACCAAGGAGCAGAGCGGGCCGAAGGGGTTCCAGATGCTGGAGGGGGACGATGCTGCGCTTCCCCCGATGACCTTCACGACGCTGATCCTGTCCCTCTCCACCTCGGCCCTGGCGCACTTGGGCGTGGGTCCGGGGGCACAGGCCGAGGGAGGACCGATCGAAAAGAACCTCCCGCTCGCGCGGCAGACCATCGATATCCTCGAGGTCCTGCAGGAGAAGACGCGGGGAAACCTCGAGTTCGACGAGGCCCGGATCCTCGAGGACATCCTGCACGAGCTGCACCTCGCCTTCGTTCGCGCGAGAGAAGGCTAGTGAGGCCGTGATTCGCCTGCGGGCACCGGCGAAGCTCAATCTGGGGCTGGAGATCCTCGCCCGTCGGGCGGATGGCTATCACGAGATCCAGACGCTCTTCGTTCCGCTTCGGCTCTTCGACGAGCTCGAGATCTGGCACGGATCGGCGCCGGGCATCCAGCTGGAGGTCGTCGGTGCGGATCTGCCCGCGGGCGAGGAGAACCTCGCCGTGAGAGCGGCTCGAAGGGCGTGCGAGGCCCTGGGCGTCGCGCCGGCTCTTGCTTTGCGGATCGAGAAGAGGATCCCGATCGCGGCGGGTCTCGGAGGCGGATCGTCCGATGCGGCTGCCGCCATCGTTGGGGTCGAGGAGCTGGTGGGCGCGCGGCTGCCCGTCGAGACGAGGCGGCAGGTCGCCCGTGAGATCGGCGCCGACGTCCCATTCTTCCTGCAACCGAGGCCGAGCCTCGGTCTCGGCATCGGAGAGCATCTGGTCCCCCTTTGCGGTGTTCCCGAGATGCACTGGCTGCTCGTCTCGTTCTCGTTCCCGGTGTCCACCCCCTGGGCGTATCGCGAGGCCAGTCGCGAATTGACGCTCCCGCGCGAGGGTTCTAGTATCGCGGCGCTCCTGGGGCCCGGCGGCACCTCCGTGCTTCCCCGCAACGACCTCGAGCCGTCGGTCGTGCGGTGTCATCCCGAGATCGCGACGGCGCGCGATGCATTGAAGAGCGCCGGGGCACAGTGGGTAGGGATGAGTGGAAGCGGGCCGACGGTCTACGGCCGCTTCGAGAGCCGGACGGAGGCGGAGCGGGTGTCCCATCGCCTGCGGCTGCCGAACGGAGCGAGGACAATCGTGGTGAGTTCGCCCAGTAGCGCCTCCGGAAGATGGGGATGGGGCGTCGCCAAGCGGTAAGGCAACGGGCTTTGAACCCGTCATTCGCAGGTTCGAATCCTGCCGCCCCAGCCAATCGGATCGGGGCAGGGATCGATCGGACGGTCGAGACGGGAGCGATGGACAGATGGCGAACAACGCCCTGAAGATCTTCACGGGAAACTCGAATACCCGCCTCGCGCAGGCGATCTGCGACTACCTCGACGTCGATCTGGGTCGAGCGGAGGTGAAGTCGTTCAGCGACGGCGAGACCAGTGTCGAGCTCGGTGAGAACGTCCGCGGGATGGACGTCTTCGTGATCCAGTCCACCTGTGCGCCCGCGAACACGAACCTGATGGAGCTGCTGATCCTCCTCGACACGATCCGGCGGGCGTCTGCCAAGAGGATCACGGCCGTGATCCCCTACTACGGATACGCCCGGCAGGATCGCAAGGTGAAGCCGCGTTCGCCGATCACGGCCAAGCTCGTCGCCGATCTCATTGCGGCCGCCGGCACGCAGCGGGTGCTCTGTGCCGACCTGCATGCCGGGCAGATCCAGGGCTTCTTCAACATCCCGGTCGACAATCTCTATGCCATGCCGGTGCTGCTGGATGAGATCCGCGAGAACGTCCCGCGCGGAGAAGCCCTCGTCGTGGTCTCGCCCGATGCTGGCGGAGTGGAGCGCGCGCGCGCCTTCGCGAGGCCCGCGGCGTCGGCCCGGTCGGAGAGGA